>CANPWW010000036.1 GCA_947585115.1 uncultured Monoglobus sp. | reverse complement strand
CGAGCTGCTTGAGCGCTATCCCGACGCGGTCGCCGCCGAGATCGACAACGCGGGATATGAGTGGCTGGACGGCATGATATTCACGCAGGAACAGCTCCGCGCGGGCGAGCTGGAGAAGGCAATAGAGATGGGCGAAGAAGGTTACAAAATTTGGAAAGAGGAATCGGATCCCGAATACCGCGTTTCGATTCTGGAAGATGCGTTGATTGAACTGGCGTCAATAATCGGAGGTGAATAGCAATGGTGAAATTATACGTAATGAAAATCCACCAGGGAAAGATGACGCTTGATGACGTGCCTGTTCTGTGGCGGGATAAGGTAGCGGCGGAGCTGACAAAGGAAGGCGGGATGGATTAATGGACACACCAATCACCAGGGCTGAGCATGAAGAATTCCGGAGGCGGCTTGAGGCTGAGGATTCACGGTTGAATACTCGGCTGAAAATTGTGGAAAACGATTTGAAGGACATAAAAGCTTTGACGGCTTCGGTCGAGAAGCTGGCTGTTAACATGGAAAACATGATGAAAGTCCAAGAAAAACAGAACACGAGATTAGAAGAACTGGAGAGCCGCGACGGCGAGATGTGGCGCAAAGTCACAGGATATGTCATCACGTCGGTTATCGGTTTGATTTTGGGTTTTGTTTTTACAAAAATAGGATTAGTTTAAACTGGAGGTGATATTATGAGTGAAAAGATCAGTTCGGGAACGATCGCCAGAACAATCATACTGATTTTGGCACTGTTCAATCAGGTGCTGGCTATGTTCGGCAAATCTCCGCTGGACATTGCAGGTGAGGACATCAGCAACGTGGTTAGTCTGATATTCACTATAGCGGCGTCGGCCGCTGCGTGGTGGAAAAACAACAGTTTTACGGCTGCCGCGATCGAGGGAGACAAGATGATGAAGCGAATTAAGGAAAATTAAGGAGGGTGAGATTCGATGAAAGCTATCGACAAGGTTTTAAACATAGCTGCCGCAGAGGTCGGTTATTTGGAAAAACGCAGCAACGGCAATCTGGATAGCGCGACCGCCAACGCGGGTGACGCTAACTATACCAAATACTGGCGCGACATCAAACCCGAATATCAAGGCGAGCCATGGTGCGCGTGTTTCGTGACATGGTGTTTCGTTCAGGCGTTCGGCAAGGATATGGCGAAAAAGTTGTTGAAACATTATCCGTATGTCTACTGCCCTACCATGGCGGATCTATTCACGCTGCATGCGAACCCGGAGCGGGGCGATATAGTGATTTTCAAGCATAGCGGCGAATTTACACATACAGGAATTGTCACGGGTGTTGACGGCGATTATTTCACGACAATCGAAGGCAACACGTCGGGCGGTAGTTCTATTATCGCAAACGGCGGAGCGGTGTGCAAAAAAGGTTACTACAACAGCAATCTTCCGGGCACAAAATTTGTACGTCCGGATTTCAGTATAGTTGAAGAGGAGGATATTGATATGACAAAATACGAAGAATTAAAGGCGATGATAGACGAGGCGAACCGCGAAAACGCGAGGCAAAATGACGTTATCAATGTTGTCGGTCAGGAGATCCAATACCTGATACAGCAGGACGAGATCGCCAAACGCCGCTACAACAGCGTTGGCGAGTGTCCGGATTGGGCGCAGGAGGCGATCCAATACTTCGTTGACCGCGGCGATATTTGCGGCGATGAAAACGCTAATCTCGATTTGACCTATGATATGGTGCGCGAGAAAGTCTTCGACTATCGCAAGATCCAGCGCGAGGCAGCGGAAAAGGCGAAAGCCGCAGAAGCTATGGTCAAATAAACATAGCCCCGAAGCAGGAAATAAAGAGGCGGAGCCGGTTTACCCGGCCCTGCTTTTGATTTAATTGGAGGTTTTATTTTTGCAGTCGCAAGAATAATTTGTATAAATTTTTTCACAATAAAATGGTGTTGTTTGATCTATTGTAAATAACACACTTTATAACACATACATATAAATTATTTAAAAAATCAAAATTTTTACACAGCCTTTTAAAGTAACGTGTTTGCGAAGTTTGTAGGCTATTATAATAACCCCAAAATTTACTTAGAATCCGATGTAATTTATTTCTTCCCAGAAGCGGCGGGTCATCGGCCCGCCGCTCCGCTTATTTTCAAGCTAAAATTTTTGTATAATTTGCTAAAATTTCTCTTGAAATGACGCGTCCCCTGATGTATAATATTTAAAGGAATGACTTTATGTTGTTTTTAAATAGCAAAATAATAAACAAAAAATACATTACGAAACGAGGTTAAGCAAATGTCAAAATTCACGGAAACAATCAAAGCAAAGGCCAAGGCCGATTTAAAGACCATAGTGCTGGCCGAGGGCGAGGAGCAGAGAACGATCGACGCCGCGGCTCAGGTCCTCAGCGAGGGCTACGCCAAGGTTATCCTGCTGGGCGACCCCGAGGTCATCAAGTCAAAGGCCGCGAACGTTGATATCTCTGCCGCGGAGATAATCGACCCCAAGGCCAGCGACATGGCTCCCGAGCTGGCGAACGGCCTGTACGAGCTGAGAAAGCACAAGGGCATGACCCCCGAGCAGGCATCCGAGCTCATCAAGGACGTGCTGTATTTCGGCTGCATGCTGGTAAAGACCGGCAAGGCCGACGGCATGGTTGCCGGAGCGGTTCACGCCACGGCGGACGTTATGCGCTCGGCGCTCCAGACCATCAAGACCGCGCCCGGCACAAAGGTTGTGTCCGCGTTCTTCCTGATGCTGGTTCCCGACTGCGAGTACGGAAACAACGGCACGTTCGTGTTCTCCGACTGCGGCCTCAACGAGTATCCCGATTCCGAGAAGCTCGCCGAGATTGCTATGTCATCGGCCAAGTCCTATAAGGCGCTGGTCGGCGACGAGCCCAGAGTAGCCATGCTCTCATACTCAACCTACGGCAGCGCCAAGTCCGAGCAGGTGGATCTGGTGAGAAACGCCGCGAACATCGCCAAAGAGGCGGCTCCCGACCTGAAGCTCGACGGCGAGCTCCAGCTGGATGCGGCTATCGTTCCGAGCGTCGCGGCGCTCAAGGCTCCCGAAAGCACGGTTGCCGGCAAGGCCAACGTGCTCATATTCCCCAACCTTGACGCGGGCAACATCGGCTACAAGCTGACCCAGAGACTGGCGAAGGCCGAGGCATACGGCCCCATGACCCAGGGTATGGCGAGACCGGTCAACGACCTGTCCAGAGGCTGCAGCGCCGAGGATATCGCGGGTGTTGTCGCTATCACAAGCGTTCAGGCGCAGAACATGTAATTTGTCAAAATATTAAAAATATTTAAAATTTATCGGAGGGTTTACATATGAAAGTATTAGTTATAAACGCGGGCAGCTCGTCTCTCAAATATCAGCTTATCGAGACCGACACCGAGGAAGTTCTGGCAAAAGGTCTTTGCGAGAGAATAGGCCTTGAGGGCTCAAAGCTTACCCACTCGCCCGAGAACAAGGACGAGTATGTTAAAGAGCAGGCAATGCCCACCCACACGACCGCCGTACAGCTGGTTCTCGAGGCTCTGGTTGACCCCGACCACGGCGTTATCGAGCATATCGACGAGATCTCGGCCGTTGGCCACAGAGTTCTCCACGCGGGTCAGGTCTACAGCGACTCGGTAATAGTTAACGACGACGTTAAGAGAGTTATAAAAGAGTGCTTCCCGCTCGGTCCCCTGCACAATCCCGCGAACCTTATCGGTATCGAGGCCTGCGAGGAAGCAATGCCCGGCAAGCCGCAGGTAGCCGTGTTCGACACCGCTTTCGGCCAGAGCATGAGCCCCAAGGCGTATATGTACGCGATACCCTACAAGTTCTACGAGAAGTACGGAATCCGCAAGTACGGATTCCACGGCACCAGCCACAAGTTCGTTTCGGGCAGAACCATCGAGTTTGCCGATCTCGACAAGAGTTCCTGCAAGGTAATCGTGTGCCATCTGGGCAACGGCGCCAGCATTTCGGCCTCGATAGGCGGCAAGTGCGTCGACACCAGCATGGGCCTCACGCCTCTTGAGGGTCTCGTCATGGGCACCAGAAGCGGCGATATAGACGCGGCCGTTGTGCAGTTCCTCGCCAACAACGAGAATCTCAGCGTAGATGAGGTGCTGAACATACTCAACAAAGAATCCGGCGTTCTGGGTATTTCGGGCGTTTCCAGCGATTTCCGCGACCTCAGCGCGGCCGCCGAGGACGGCAACGAGAGAGCGCAGGTGGCTCTTGACGCGTTTATCTACAGGGTAGCCAAGTACATCGGCTCTTATGTGGCCGCTATGAACGGCGTTGACGCGATAGCCTTCACGGGCGGAATCGGCGAGAACGACTGCGCGACCCGCGGCAGGATCTGCGAGTATCTGGGTTACTTGGGCGTCAGCATCGACCCCGAGAACAACTCAAAGCGCGGCGAGGAGATGTATATCTCAACTCCCGACTCAAAGGTAAAGGTTATGGTTATCCCCACCAACGAGGAGCTTGCCATAGCGAGAGAGACCTTGGCGCTTGTAAAATAAGATATTTTTATCGGGCGGCCAAAACGGCCGCCCTTTTGCCTCGCCCTGATTTTAAGGGGCAAAAGGGCGGATAATATCCGCCCCTACGGTGCGACGGGCTTTGTAGGGGCGGCAATCTGCCGCCCGTGCCTCGGCCGGTGGTCGGGGCCGTTAATTTTGAAACATGGAGAAAATATGAACTACCAAAACTACACCGACGAGGAACTGGCGGCGCGCGCCAAAACCGACCGCGCGGCTGCCGATTTCCTTCTTAACAAATACAAAAACATGGTCCGCGCCCGCGCGAAGGCCTATTTCCTGGCCGGGGGCGACAGCGACGATCTGGTCCAGGAGGGCATGATAGGCCTGTTCCGCGCCATAGGCGACTTCGACCCGGGCAGAGAGGCGTCATTCTCAAGCTTTGCCGAGCTCTGCGTGCGGCGCCAGATATACACCGCCATAAAATCGGCCGGACGGCAGAAGCATATCCCGCTCAACAATTACGTGTCGCTAAATAGGCCCATAGACGGCGAAAAATCCGACATCACGCTGTCCGACACGATCCCGGGTCCCGTGTTGCTTGACCCCGAGAATTTGTATATCAGGAACGAAAATCTGAGGGATATCGAGCGCGAGATAGAGGAAAAGCTCAGCGATCTTGAAAAGCGCGTGCTGATCCTGCACCTTCAGGGCATGTCATACAGCGAGATTGCGGAAATAATCGACAAGCCCGCCAAGTCGATAGACAATGCGCTGCAAAGAATAAAAAAGAAGCTGGACGAAAGTTAGCGATCGTTCGGCTTTTAGTTTGCAAAATATCTGTAATTTTATATTAAATTCGGCGTAAATCAAGAAAAAAATTCCAATCACAAAAATCAAAAATTGTCAAGAGGAAATTTAAAAATTATTAAAATTCAAATACAATTGTGTTAAGCAAATATTATTTTCCACCGCCCGAAATCGCCGTAAAATAAGTTATCAACAGAGTTATGCACTTTTTCCACCGTTTTTTAAGTGTAAAAACTGTCAAAAATCCAATTTTTTAAAAGTTATCCACAATTGACGTTTTCACGGCGCTTCAGAGAATTTGTTAAACTTGAGTCAATCCGTCACGCTCTTTCGTTAATAAAGACCCAAAATAAAGCATACCAGTTTTTACAGAAATTTTGCCATCAACTTTGTCTTGGCGCTTGGGAAGAGCTTTTTGCCTTCTCTGCACAAGTTGGGAGGGGGGAACGCGTCAGAGGCGGAAGGGCTTCCCACCTCCGTCAGGCTTACGCCTGCCACCTCCTCCCCGGAGGAGGCAAAAATGGGCGCCCCTTGGGGGAGCTGTCGAGCAAAGCTCGACTGAGGGGGGTCAAATCACTAATCACTACGTTCGTAAGGGCGGACGACTTCGGCCGCCCGTCGGTATTAATATTTTCAAAACAAAACGCAAATAATATAAAAAATATCCTTGACATATACCCATCAGGGGTATATAATATTAATATACCCCTGATGGGTATATTAAAGGAGTGATACTATGTGCGAATGCTGCCATAAGACAAAAAAGCGAACCGAGGAAGAATATAAGAGCCTGACGAATCGTCTGAGCCGCATCGAGGGCCAGATCCGCGGCATAAAGGGCATGGTCGAGCGCGACGCTTACTGTCCGGACATTCTGATACAGGTGTCGGCGGTCACGGCGGCGCTTAACGCGTTTAACAAGGAGCTGCTTTCAAGCCATATAAGGACCTGCGTGGCGGACGATATCAGAGACGGCAAGGACGAGATAATCGACGAGCTTGTAGCGACTTTGCAAAAGCTTATGAAATAGAGGTGTTAGATTTGGAGCAATATAACGTTATGGGAATGAGCTGCGCGGCGTGTAGCGCACGGGTTGAAAAGGCCGTGCTGAAGGTGGACGGCGTCAGTTCCTGCTCGGTCAGTCTGCTGACAAACTCGATGGGCGTCGAGGGAACAGCGCGGCCGAGCGATATAATCGCGGCGGTCAAGGCCGCGGGCTACGGCGCATCCCTCAAAGGCGCGGAGACAAAAGCCGCCCAAAGCGCGGATTCTGAGGACGCGTCCACGGCGGACTTTAAGGCGCTCAGAGCGCGGCTCATATCCTCGCTGGGATTTTTGGTTGTGCTTATGTATATCTCGATGGGGCACATGATGTGGAACTGGCCCTTGCCCGCGTTTCTTGCCGAGAACCATGTGGCGATGGGGCTCACTCAGCTGCTGCTGACCGAGATAATCATGATAATAAACGGAAAGTTTTTTATAAGCGGATTTAGGGGCCTGCTTCATGGCGCGCCTAATATGGACACTCTTGTGGCGCTGGGCGCGGGCGCGTCGTTCGCCTACAGCACATACGCGCTGTTTGCCATGACCGCGGCTCAGAACGCGATGGACCACGCCGCCGTGATGAGCTATATGCACGAGTTCTATTTCGAGTCGGCGGCGATGATACTGACGCTTATAACCGTCGGAAAAATGCTTGAGGCGCGGTCTAAGGGCAAGACCACCGACGCGCTCAAGGGGCTTATGAAACTGGCGCCCAAAACGGCGGTAGTGCTGCGCGGTGACACCGAGACCGAGGTGCCGATCGAAAGCGTGAAAATCGGCGATATTTTTATCGTGCGTCCCGGTTCGAGCGTCCCGGTTGACGGAGTTGTGATCGAGGGCGGAGGCGCGGTCGACGAGTCCGCGCTGACCGGAGAGAGCATACCGGTCGACAAAAATATCGGCGACACGGTCTCTGCCGCGACCATCAGCGGTTCGGGATTTTTAAAATGCCGGGCCACGCGGGTCGGCGAGGACACCACGCTCTCGCAGATCATAAAAATGGTGAGCGACGCGGCGGCGACCAAGGCGCCCATCGCCAAGGTGGCCGACAAGGTCTCGGGCGTTTTCGTGCCCGTGGTCATCTCGATCGCGGTTATTGTGACTTTGATATGGCTGATCGCCGGATACGGCGCCGGCTTTGCGCTGGCAAGAGGGATCTCGGTGCTGGTTATCAGCTGCCCCTGCGCGCTGGGCCTCGCCACGCCTGTTGCCATAATGGTCGGAAACGGCGTCGGCGCTAGATGCGGCATACTGTTCAAAACCGCCGTGTCGCTTGAAAACGCCGGAAAGGCGGCGGTCGCCGCGCTCGACAAAACGGGAACTATAACCAAAGGCGAGCCCCGCGTCACCGACATAATACCGTTCGGCGGAGCGGCGGAAGAAGAGCTGCTGACGTTTGCCTGCTCCCTTGAGGCGGGCAGCGAGCATCCTCTGGCAAAGGCCGTGATGTCGCGCGGAAAAGAGGACGGCGTAAAGCGGTTTGACGTTCAGAATTTCAAGGCGCTGCCGGGACATGGGCTCACGGCGGAGCGCGGCGGAAAAATTCTGCGCGGCGGAAATCTTGATTATATAAGCGCAAACGCGTCGGTTCCCGAAAGCGCGGCAAAGGCCGCGGCGGAGCTTTCCGAGCAGGGCAAAACGCCGCTGTTTTTTGCTGAGGATAATAGGCTTCTGGGCATTATAGCCGTGGCGGACGTTATAAAAGAGGACAGTCCGTCCGCTATACGCGAGCTGCGCGATATGGGTATCGAGGTCGTGATGCTGACCGGAGACAACGAGAAAACAGCGGGCGCCATAGGCAGGCAGGCCGGCGTCAGCCGAGTTATCGCGGGCGTTCTGCCCGACGGCAAGGAGGCGGCGATACGCGAGCTTAAAAAATCCGGAAGAGTGATAATGGTAGGCGACGGCATCAATGACGCTCCGGCGCTTACCGCGGCCGACACCGGCATCGCGATAGGCGCGGGCACCGATGTCGCCATCGACGCGGCGGACGTTGTGCTGATGAACAGCAGATTGTCCGACGTTCCGGCGGCCGTCAAGCTGAGCCGCGCCACCCTGAGAAACATACACGAAAATCTGTTCTGGGCGTTTATATACAACATAATCGGCATACCGCTGGCCGCGGGCGCTCTAATACCGCTGTTCGGGCTGAAACTCAACCCGATGTTCGCGGCGGCGGCAATGAGCCTTTCGAGCTTCTGCGTCGTCAGCAACGCGCTCAGGCTTAATTTTGTAAAAATTAAAAAGAGCCCGCGGGACGTCGAGGGCGCCGTCCCCTACGACCATGGTGCGCAAAACGCCGTAGGGGCGGATATCATCCGCCCGCGGGACGTCAATACGGTTGCATCGAAGAAATCCGACAACGCTGTAGGGGCGGATATTATCCGCCCGCGGGACGCCAATACGGTTGCATCGAATAAATCCGACAACGCCGTAGGGGCGGATATCATCCGCCCGCGGGACGCCAATACGGTTGCATCGAATAAATCCGACAACGCTGTAGGGGCGGATATCATCCGCCCGCAAAATTACGATTCGAAAAATAAAAATAATATCAATAATAAAAAGGAGTTAAAAACTATGGAAAAAACAATCAAAATCGAAGGAATGATGTGCCCTCACTGCGAGGCTACGGTAAAAAGCGCGCTTGAGGAACTGCCGGGCGTTGAGTCCGCAGTCGCCAGCCATACGGCGGGCACGGCGGTCGTGACCCTGAGTTCCGATGTTTCCGACGACATGCTCAAGCAGACAGTCGAGGCCAAGGGCTACAAGGTGGTAGCGTAAGACGAATGAGCCGCCCTTCCTAAGCGGAGGGGCGGCTGTTTTTTTGCCTTATTCTTTTGTTTCTTTATTTTTCGCTTTGGGCTCCCTGCCGCGGTCGAGGCAGAACGTGAACCTCGCGTACTCGCCTTCGACGCTGTCAACCTTTATGTCTTTTCCGTGGGCCGCCAGCATGCTCTGCACGATGTACAGTCCGATACCGGTGCCCTCTTTGTTTATGGCGCGCGACTTGTCCACCTTATACAGCCGCTCGAAAATTATCTTCTGCTGCTCGGCCGGGATACCCACGCCGGTGTTGTGGACAGATATCCAGATCTCGCCGCCCTTTGGATGGGTCTCGATCGTTATCTTGCCCTTATCATAGGTGAACTTTATCGCGTTGTCGATAAGGTTGGTAAGCACCATTTTGATCTTGTCAGCGTCGGCTCTCACATAGCTCACGTCGCGGTCGAATATCAGATTGATGTCTAAATTTTTCGCGTCTATTTTATTGCCAAGCCCGATTATGATAAGCCTGATCGTCTCGTTGATATCAAAATTCGACATGGTGAGGTTGACCTTGTCGGACTGCATTCGGGTTATGTCAAGGAATGTGTTGACAAGCCGCGTCAGGCGCGTCACCTCGTCTTTTACAATTTTGAGATATGAATTCTGCTTTTCGGGCGGTATGGTTCCGTCCAGAATTCCGTCTATAAAGCCGCCTATGGTTGTCATGGGCGTTCTGAGCTCGTGCGACACGTCGGATATAAAGCTCATGCGCACGTCCTCCGAGCGTTCTATCGCGTCGGCCATGTTGTTAAAGCTGTCCGCCAGCTCTGTGAGCTCCTCAACGCTCTCGTCGAATCGGTCGATCTCGACTCTCGATTTCATGTTGCCGCTCGCGAATTCCTTGACGCTTGTGCTTACGCGCTTTATCGGGTTCGCGAGGATCTTCGACAGCATATACGACAGGATAAATGACACGATTATAACGACAAGAGCCGAGAACAGCAGAATTTTGAACATCTCGTTTATTGTGCTGCGCCTCTGCGGCATCGGCGTGCTTATCAGCACCGAGCCGAAAACCCTGTCTTTGTCGCTGTTCATGATCGGGACCTCAAGGGTGAACATCGTCTCGTTGAAGGCTCCGCTCATGGTGCCGATCGACGTGGTGCGTTTGCCCGAGAGCACCTCGTGCAGCTCGTCGATCGGTATGGATCTCTCTCTGCCCGACCAGTAGCCGCTGTCTGCAGTGTTGACGAGCATCGCGCCGTTCGAGTCGGTAATAATGATATGGCTGCTGCTGCTTCGCGAAAAGCCCGTCAGCACCGACGACAGGCTCTCCTGCGATATGCCGTTGTTGATAAGGCTGACGATCGAGTCGGCGTTTTTGCTTATATTGTTCTCTATCTGCTTTGAAATAAAGTTGTTCACCAGCACCATCTGCAGCGACGCGAGAATGATTATTCCGATAAGCACAGTCGCCAGGTTGGTGAAAAGCACGCGGGAAAATATGTTTTTTCCGAACAATCAGCTCACCTCGAATTTATAGCCCACGCCCCAAACGGTTTTAAGGGCCCAGCTTCTGCCTTTGCCCTCAAGCTTTTCGCGTATGCGCTTGATGTGGACGTCGACCGTTCTTGAGTCGCCGAAGAATTCATAGCCCCAGATCTCGTCAAGCAGCTGGTCGCGCGTGAAAACCTTGTTGGTGTTTTTTGCGAGAAAATAAAGCAGCTCAAACTCCTTGGGCGGCATCTCGACTTTTTTGTCGTCGATATACACCTCGTATGTGGACTGGTTGATTCGCAGTCCGTCGAACTTCAGCTCGCCGTCATCGGCCTTTTCCTCGTCGCTGCCCGCGCTGCGGCGCAGGACCGCGCGTATCCTGGCGATAAGCTCCTTTGGCTCAAAGGGCTTCACCACATAATCGTCCGCCCCCAGCTCAAGGCCAAGCACCTTGTCAAACGTCTCGCCCTTGGCGGTCAGCATAATAATCGGCACATTGCTCTGCGCCCGGATCTCGCGGCACACCTGCCAGCCGTCCTTGATCGGCAACATGACGTCCAGAAGTATCAGATCGGGCTTCTCGGTCGTGAATTTCGCCACGGCCTCCTGACCGTCGCCGGCGATCACCGCCTCAAAGCCTTCCTTCTCGATATAGAGCCGAACCAGCTCGCATATATTTTCCTCATCATCGACGATAAGTATCTTTGTTTTGCTGTCCATAAACCGCACCTCTCTTTTTTCTTTTTACTTTAAAACTAATTATAACACAATATTCCTCAAATGTCTAAATATTTTGTGAATTTTTCTGAAATAATTTTTGAAGATGTGTTTATACTATACAAAAAGGAGTGGTTGCATGAGTGAGGCTGTCGCGGGAAGCTTGGCGGCGGAGAGCCGCGCGGATAAAAGAATACTGAAACAGGAGGCGGCAGCGTACGGTGCGCTCAGGAGCGAGGCGCTTGACGCTCTCGAGGATTACCGCCGCTGCGTAAATAATTTTGACTATATCTGCGACGAAAAACTTGTTGATGTTTCGATATATAACATTCAAAGCGCCGCGAGCCGCTATGAGTTCCTGCTTAAAAATCTCAAAAGAATAAGCCGCTGATTTGCGGCTTTAATAACATTTGTATATTTGGCCCCGATTTCCGGCGTCTATTATCATTATGACCTATCGCCCGTTGTCAACGGAATAAATTATTCGATAATCTCCCACGCGCAGACGAAAAAGCTCGTCATAACCTTTTATGGATTTAATATCTCCGGATTCAGGGAGTTTTTCAATTGCTTTCACGATTCGCAGACGCTCGTTTGCGGGAAGACCGTCAATAAATTTTTTGGCTCTCTTTTTAAAAACTATTGTATACATCAGTCGTCAATACCCCATGCTTTTTTACATTCCTCGAGCGTGTATTCTTTATCCTTTTCCGGGTCGGTATCGCTGTAATATTCGTCGGCTAAGTTTCGGCAAAACAAATCGTCCGCCTCCTCGTCGGCGGTAATACCTTGTATATACGCTAAAACATAGCCGATTTTATATTCGGGAACAAGTTCCAGAAGCTGCACTATCTTTTCTTTGTCTGACATAATATCACCTCGGTTGGTCTATTATATTATTATACTACCACAAACGGTTTAATAAATCAAGGCATTTTTTGAGTCAGCGGGTTTGGTATTTTTTTAAGATCCCGTCATATTATATATTATTAAACAAAAAAGGTGTGATCATATGTCGGAGAGACGGCGGCGGGACGGGGACAGGCAAAAACCCGCTTTGAAGGAAAAAATCGCCGACGCGGTGGATATTTCGAAAAATCTTGTGCTGGGGCTGCCGCTGGTCACCATGGTCGGCGACCGCGAGATGACGATAGAGAACTATGTGGGGATAATCGAGTACGGCGACGAGAGCATAAAAATAAAATGCAAGGCCGTGAATGTCGCGCTGTGCGGAAAGGACCTTGAGCTTAAAACAATGACCGAGGAATTTTTATACATAACCGGGAGGTTCAAATGCTTTTCATTCGAATACTGAATTATCTGCGCGGCTATCTGCTGCTGGATATAAGCGGCAGATTCCCGGAGCGGTTCATAAACATCTGCGTCCGCCGCGGGATAAGGGTGTGGGACGTGCGCTCGCAAGGCGGCGTTTTCCGCTGCAAGATGGCGGCGCCCGATTTTAAAAACGTCCGCGGTATTGCCCGGGTCACCGGAGCGAGGCCAAAGATCACCGAGCGCCGCGGTCTTGTTTTCACGCTCAGGCATTACAGGCGCCGCTGGCCCGCTTTGATCGGGATCATGGTGTTTTTGATAATAATTTACATAACGGCCACCCGCGTTATGAGCGTGGATATTACCGGCAACAGCCGCGTCTCCGAGGGCGAGGTCAGGCGGCTGCTTTCCGAGAGCGGCGTCAGGATCGGAGCCGCCGCGAAAGACATCGAGCCCGACAGAGTGCGCAACGAGATGATACTCAAAAACGACGCGCTGGCGTGGGTAGGCGTGAACGTCCGCGGCTCCAGAGTTTTTATAGAGATAGTGGAGCGGCTTGATTCCGAGAGCGTGCCGCATGTCACCGACGAGGAGTGCAATCTTGTGGCGTCGAAGGACGGGGTTATCAGCCGCGTTGAGGTCAGACAGGGGCAGACAATGGTTCGGCGCGGCGACGGTGTGCGCGCGGGCGACATGCTTGTGAGCGGCGTTGTGGACAGCGTGTACGGCGGATTCAGGCTGGTGCACGCCTTCGGCGAGGTGTACGCCGAGACCGAGTATTCCGAGACAAAGGAATACTCGCTTGTATATACAGAAAGAGAGTACACCGGAGAGGAAAAGAATTTGTACGGTCTGGAGCTTTTCGGCAGGGAGTTTAATTTATATCCAAAATCCGCGGCTCCCGGAGCGGATTTTGAGGAGGAGCGGAGCGAGGCATCCGTCACCGTGCCTTTTGTAAACGCGCCCTTCGGCGGCGTTTTAAAAAAATACCGGAAATTTGAGGAGGTAGAAAAGCGGCGCACCGTGCGCGAGGCGGTTGACACGGGCATAGCCGAGCTGACGCCGATTGTGGAGCAGTCCGTTCCCGAGGGAGCCGAAATAACAAACAGGACAAACGAGCACAATATATTATCGGGAGACCGCGTCGAGGTCACCGTGACCTTCGAGTGCCTGGAAAATATTGCCGAAGAGCGCGAAATTGACAAAAGTCTGATTGACAAAACCGAAAATTTGGATTATGATATAGAGAGTAATAATTCAGAGGAGGAAGCTCCCCGATAACAGAGGGTATTTAATGGAAAGATTTATTGAAGTTGAAAAAATGGAGTTCGTCATAAACCTGTTCGGCAGCTTTGACGAGAATGTGAAAATTATAGAAAAAGAGCTGGATGTGGCGATAATCAACCGCGGCTCGGCGATCAAGGTGGGCGGCGAGCCCGAAAAGGTCGACAAGGCGGTGTCCGCCATAAACCAGCTTCTGGCGATCGCGGCGCGGGGCGAGCAGATAGGCGAGCGGGAAGTCCGCTATGTGATGAGCCAGATCGACGACGGCAACGAGGAAGAGCTCAAGGACCTGGGCAAGGACGTGATATGCGTCACATCAAACGGAACGCCGCTTAAAGCCAAGACCTTGGGTCAGAAAAAATACGTTGAAAAAATCAAGCAGAACCCGATAGTGTTCGGCATCGGCCCCGCGGGAACCGGAAAGACATACCTGGCGGTGGCGATGGCGGTGTCGGCCTTTAAAAACAAAGAGGTCAACCGCATAATCCTGACCCGTCCCGCTATCGAGGCGGGCGAGAGTCTGGGCTTTCTGCCGGGAGACATGCAGGAAAAGGTCGACCCGTATCTCAGGCCGCTATATGACGCGCTGGGCGAGATGCTGGGCTTTGAGACGTTCCACAAGGTGCTGGAGCGCGGCCAGATCGAGGTGGCGCCGCTGGCATACATGCGCGGCAGGACGCTGGACGACGCGTTCATAATCCTGGACGAGGCGCAGAACACCACCCGTGAGCAGATGAAGATGTTCCTGACCCGAATGGGCTTTGCCTCAAAGATCGTGGTGACGGGCGACGTGACGCAGGTCGATCTGCCGAGGGACAAGCAGTCGGGCCTTCGTGACGCGGAGATAGTGCTCAAAAACATTGAGGGCATAGAGTTTATGTATCTCTCGGAAAAGGACGTTGTTCGCCACCCGCTGGTTCAGAAGATAGTCAAGGCATATGAAAAGAAAACTTTGGAGCGCGAGCGCGTTGCGCAGCAGAGGAAAGGTAAGCATATATGAAAGTCGCGATATTAAACGAGCAAAACAAGATCACGGTCAGCCGAAGGCTGCGCGAGCTTATCAAAAAGGCGGCGCGCGCGTCTTTGGGCTATTTCGGCCTGCGCGACGATGTGGAAGTCAGCGTCATGCTGACCGACAACGAGGGCATCAGGAACCTCAACAATCTGCACCGCGGGATCGACAGAGCCACCGACGTGCTGTCATTCCCGATGTTCGAATATGACGAGAAGGGCGATATCCATGAGGATTACGCCGAGTTTAACGAAATGGGCGAGATCGTGCTGGGCGACATAGTGATCTCCCTTGAGCGGGCGCGGGAGCAGGCGGAACAATACGGCCACTCCTTTGAGCGTGAGGTCGGCTTTTTGACCGTCCATTCCATGCTCCACCTTTTGGGCTACGACCACATGACCCACGAGGATGAGGACGAGATGTTCGGATATCAGAAAGAGATACTTGACAAAATGGGGCTTGAGCGATGAGCGGATTTAAAGACTTGCTCAAAAGCTTCGCATACGCCGGCCGCGGAATTTTTGACTGCGCCGCGCGGGAGCGGAATTTCAGAATACATATCGCCGCGATCGTGACGGTGACGATCTTCGCCGCGGTCTACGGTGTGACAAAAACCGAGGCGGCGGTCCTCGCTTTGACAATGGCGCTTGTGACGGGGCTTGAGGCTGTGAACACTGCGGTCGAGGCGGCGGTAGATCTTGAGTCAAAAGAAAAAAGCGAGACCGCAAGGCTGGCAAAAGATGCCGCGGCGGGCGCCGTGCTGATAGCGGCGGTCGGAGCGGTGTTTGTCGCGGTGTTTATATTCGGCGACGCGGCGCGGTTTTTCCCCGCCGTTTTGACTGTGGCCCGACATTGGTATATCGCCGCGCCCTACGTTTTGATAGTAATATTGTTTGTGTTTTCGATAAAATATAAAAGGAGATAATTTATGAAATCAGGATTTGTAGCAATAACAGGCAGGCCCAACGCGGGCAAGTCGACACTGCTCAACCGTCTGGTGGGCGAAAAGGTGGCTATCGTCTCGCGCAAGCCTCAGACCACAAGAACAAAAATACTGGGCGTTCACACAACCGACGACTGTCAGCTGGTGCTTATCGACACGCCGGGGATCCATAAGCCGCACAACAAGCTTGGACAGCGCATGGAGCGGTACATATATTCGGCAACCCGCGACATCGACGCGCTGATATACATGGTGGACGCGGGAATTTCCGAAAGCGGGCTTGAGGCGGAGCGCGAGGCTCTCGGCGGCCTCAAGGCATCGGGCGTGCCCGTGGTGCTGGCGGTCAATAAGATCGACACGATGCCCAGGATAAACATGCTACCTCTGCTCGACAAGATACAGCATATATATGATTTTGAGGGCATAGTTCCGATCTCGGCCAAGTCGGGCGAGAACGTGGACAAGCTGCTCGAGGTCGTGGAGGGACTGATGGAGGATGGCCCGAAGTTCTTTCCCGACGACGTCATAACCGACCAGCCCGAGCGTCAGATCGTTGCCGAGCTTATACGCGAAAAGGCGCTGCGACTTTTAAACAAAGAGATACCTCACGGCATCGCGGTCGAGATAGAAAAAATGAAACAGCGTGAAAACGGCACCTACGACATTTCCGCGGTGATATACTGCGAGAAACAGAGCCACAAGGGAATAATAATCGGCAAGGGCGGTGAAAAGCTGAAGGACATCGGCAGAAGGGCGCGCGAGGACATAGAAAAATTTTTGGACGAAAAGGTATATCTCAAGCTTTGGGTCAAGGTCAAGGAAAACTGGCGCAATATTGAGAATTTTATCAACGACATGGGCTTTGAAAAGAATTAAAAATCAAGATACAAACGGATTCGGACAGTTGAAAGGAAGATAAATATGAAAAGAATTCTGTGCTTTATTACTGTTTTGTGTATGGTGTTTCCGTCGATATTAGTTTCTGCCGACAGCGGTATCACTATCGAGGAAGCGAGAGGCGGTTTTGAGTCTGTAGCCGTTATTTGGACAAATCCAAACGCCGAGACGGGCTACAATGTGTATGTGAAAAAATCGGCCGACGCAGATTATCCGCAGCAGCCGATCGACAAGGAACTCATCAGATACTACGGCGGATATTACCGCGCGGACGCTTTGGGACTTTCGGCGGGCGAATATGACGTTAAAGTTGAAAACGCCGACAAGTCAAGATCGGCTGAGAGCAAAAATATTGCCGTTTCAGCTTATCGGCGCGAGGGATTCGCGTTTTCGTCAAGCTCACCCAACAAGTCGGCCTCGGGCGGCTACAACGATGACGGAACCGTTAAATCTGACGCCCAGATCCTTTACATAACAAACGATAATGTCAATACCGTCAAGTTCGGTATCAAAGATGGAAGCAGAATCAAAGAGTATATCGGTCTTAAAAATATTCTTCAGTCCTACAGAAAGGACTCGAGGCCTCTTATCGTGCGCTTTATCGGCATGATCGACGGCCAGAAGATAAGCGATCTTATCGTTTCTGACGGCAAACCCGCGTTTCTGGAGTCCAAGGAATCCAAAAACATTACGTTCGAGGGCGTGGGCGACGACGCTACACTCAAATGGTTCGGCCTTAACCTGAATGGCAACAAAAACACCGAGATCAGGAACCTGGGCCTTGTGCTGTTTACCGATGACGGTATCTCGATCAACGGTTCCAATGAAAATATATGGGTCCACAACAATGATTTTTATTACGGCAAGACCGACTCGACGGAGAGCGATAAGGTAAAAGGCGACGGCTCGCTTGATATCAAGTCCGGCGCGAAGTACTGCACGCTCTCATACAACCATTTCTGGGACAGCGGAAAATGCTCGCTGATACAGCCCAACAGCAAGAGCAACACAGGCGACGGAACCGACTATCTCACATACCATCACAACTGGTTTGACCACTCGGATTCTCGTCACCCCAGAACCAGATATTCAAACGTGCATATGTACAACAACTATTTCGACGGCAACAGCGGCTACGGCATCGGCGTGACCTCGGGCGCCTCATTATTTGCGGAAAATAATGCTTTCCGCGGCGTGAAGTCGCCAATGCTTTCGTCAAATCAGGGCCACGATGACGGAACATTCAGCGGCGAGGCGGGCGGTATAATAAAATCATATAACAATCTGATGATCGGCTGCGGCGACGTTACGTATTATAACGGAACCAACGATTTTGACGCGTATCTCGCGTCTTTAAGAAACGAGGAAGTGCCATCTTCGGTCACCACCAAGCAAAAGACTTATGTCAAAAGCGGTTCAACCTACACATGCAAAGACACCTACAGCAATTTTGACACAAAGGTCGATCTCGCGTCAAATCCCGATTCTCCGGAGAGCGTTGCCGAGGATGTCAAAAGCCATGCCGGAAGAAGCGGCGGAGGCGATATTGTTTTCGACCTGAGCAATTACACTCCCACCGACACCAAGAGCCCCGATACCAGCCACGACATAGTGCCCGAGCTTAAAAAGATGCTCGAGGATTATCAATCGTCCGTAGTGAAAAACTACGTGGGCGACGAGGCCGAGTATCCCGCCACAAGCGGCGAAGTTCCCGCGCCCAAGCCCACGGACGAGCCGACAAACACGCCTGAACCCAAGCCCGAATTTGATTATGAGATAACAAGCGCGGCCTACAGCGGAGACAGCCTTTCGGTCCGGCTTAAATACAACGGCTCAGAAACCGCTCCGACAGCCAAGCTGTTTGTGGGCGCGTACGGCGCGGACGACCTGCTGACCGACGCGAAGGTCTTTGACATATCGGGAACCGAGATCAAAAATCTTGACTATAAAAAGCCGTCTGGCGGAACCACGCGTCTGTTCGTGTGGAGCGGAGCCGACGAGATAAAACCGCTGAGCAAGCCGGTTGAGATCAAATAATTAAATTAAGTTGCCAATTATAAATATTTGTGTTAAAATATATATTTAACAGTGAAATTATAAATTGGCTATGGAGGAAAATGAATGTACAGCCGTGACAATATACGCAACTTTTCAATAATCGCGCACGTGGACCATGGCAAGAGCACTCTGGCGGACAGACTGCTGGAGCTCACCGGGGCGCTGACGCAGCGCGAGATGCAGGAGCAGATACTTGACAACATGGAGCTTGAGCGCGAGCGCGGTATCACGATAAAGGCGCGCGCCGTTCGCCTCATATACAAGGCGAAGGACGGCAGCGAGTATTATCTTAATTTGATAGACACGCCGGGGCATGTGGACTTCAACTATGAGGTCTCCCGTTCACTGGCGGCGTGCGAGGGCGCCGTGCTTGTGGTGGACGCCGCGCAGGGCATAGAGGCTCAGACTTTGGCGAACACCTATCTCGCCTTTGAGCATGATCTTGAGATAGTGCCCGTTATAAACAAGATAGATCTGCCCGGAGCCAGACCCGACGAGGTCAAGCAGGAGATCGAGGACATAATCGGCATAGACGGCGAAAACGCGCCGTTGATCTCCGCCAAGAACGGAATCAACATCGAGGAGGTCCTCGAAAAGATCGTCGAGTTGATCCCGCCGCCCGAGGGTGACGAGAACGCTCCGCTCAAGGCTCTGATCTTTGACTCGTATTACGACGCGTACAAGGGCGTTATCGCGTACGTCCGCGTTGTGGACGGCAGGCTCAGACCCGGACAGCGCATAAAAATGATGGCGACTGGCAGCGAGTTCGACGTGGTCGACGTGGGCTATCTTCTGCCCAACGGCATGTTGTCCGCCGACGAGATCTCGGCAGGAGAGGTGGCGTTTATAACCGCCAGCATCAAGAGCGTGCAGGACGTGAAGGTCGGCGACACTGTGACGACCGCCTCAAAAGGCGCGTCCGAGGCTCTGCCCGGCTACAAGGAAGTCAAGTCGATGGTGTACAGCGGAATATATCCGGCCGACGGCGCCAGATACGACGATCTGCGCGACGCTCTGGAAAAGCTCAAGCTCAACGACGCGGCGCTGAACTTCGAGGCGGAGACCTCGATCGCGCTCGGCTTCGGGTTCAGATGCGGATTTTTGGGCCTTCTCCATATGGAGATAATACAGGAGCGCCTAGAGCGCGAATTTAACCTTGATCTGGTGACGACCGCGCCCTCGGTTGAGTACAAGGTCATAAAGACCGACGGCACCGTGCTGAGCGTGGACAACCCCACCAATATGCCAGAGCCGTCCGAGATAGACTACATGGAAGAGCCGATAGTGCGCGCAGCCATACTCACGCCGAAGGAGTATGTCGGCAGCATTATGGAGCTGTGCCAGGGCAGGCGCGGCTCGTATATAGACATGGAGTATCTTGACACCAACAGAGTGCAGCTTAACTACATGATGCCCCTAAACGAAATTATATACGATTTCTTCGATGCGTTGAAGTCGCGCACCAGAGGCTACGCCTCGTTTGACTACGAGTTTGAGAAATATCAGAAATCGGATCTTGTTAAGCTTGATATGCTGCTTAACGGCGAGATGGTGGATGCGCTTTCGTTTATCGTTCACAAGGAGCGCGCCTATCCGAGAGGCAGAAAGATGGCGGAAAAGCTCAAGGAAGTTATTCCGCGGCAGCTGTTCGAGGTTCCGATACAGGCGGCCGTCGGAGGCAAGATAATCGCCCGCGAGACGGTCAAGGCGATGCGCAAAGACGTGCTTGCCAAGTGTTACGGCGGTGACATCTCAAGAAAGCGCAAGCTGCTCGAAAAGCAGAAGGAGGGCAAAAAGCGCATGCGCCAGGTGGGCAGCGTGGAGGTGCCTCAGGAGGCGTTTATGTCGGTGCTCAAGCTGGACGAATAGGGGAGAGAATATGACCGGAATATATATCCACATTCCGTTTTGTATCAAAAAATGCGCTTACTGCGACTTTAACTCATATTCCGGAATTCGGGATATGAGTTATTCGTATGGGAAAGCGGTCAGAGCCGAAATCAAAAACTCGCCTTATAAAAACAAAAAAATCGACACGGTGTATTTTGGCGGCGGCACCCCGACCTGTATAGACGAAAAGATATTGATCGACATTCTCGCGGCGGTTCGCGAGCACTTCGACCTTGCCGAGGGCGCAGAGATCACGGTCGAGTGCAATCCCGGCACCGCGGATTTTGAAAAACTGCTCGCGCTGCGCCGCGCGGGCTTTAACCGCCTCAGTATCGGCTGCCAGTCGGCGGACGATAAGCTGCTTAAAAAAATCGGGCGCATCCACACTTTTAAGGATTTCGAAAACTGCTTTTTTGGCGCTCGCCGAGCGGGGTTTGAGAACATTTCCGTCGATCTGATGTTCGGCCTGCCGGAGCATACGGCCGAAATCTGGCGCGGCACTTTGCGGAAGGTCACCGAGCTAGGTCCCGAGCATATCTCGGCCTATTCTCTGAAAATAGAGGAGGGGACCCCGTTTTTTGAAATGAAAAGCCGCGGCGAGCTCTCTGTTCCCGATGACGACGCAAACCGCGAAATGTACGACGCGGCCGTTGAGTTTTTGAAAGACCGCGGTTATTTCCGCTATGAGATCTCCAATTTTTCAAAGGCGGGATTTGAGTCGCGTCACAATCTGATATATTGGACTCTCGGCGAGTATATCGGATTCGGAGCGGGAGCCCACTCATTCGCGGGCGGCAGACGTTTTTCGAATCCTTTGGGCGTTTCGGATTATATCGACTTTGTAAGCAGCGGCGGACGCGCGGAGGACAGCGCCGAGACGGAACCCGATATTGATATGATGTGCGAATTTATGTTCCTCGGCCTCAGGCTCGACAATGGCGTGTCGGAGCGTGAGTTTAAAAAGCGGTTCGGGAAAAATATGCGCGAGGTTTTCAAAATACCCCTTGAAAAGCATTTGAATGTCACCCGAGCCCTTGCAAGCGGCGGCGGCAATATAAAAATACGCCCCGAATATACTTATGTTTCGAACCTGATAATGTCGGATTTTATTTTATAGACAACCGGCGATAAATTTTAAAAATATTTTTGAATTGGTATTGCATAATTTAATATTTATTGATATAATTAACTCAGTAGACGGTTTCAATCGAATTTTCGGTGATTGAACTCGAAAATGTACTATGAAAGGAGTAAACATATGAAGTATTCAAGTGAAGTAGAAGCGATGTGTCCTTTGGCAAAAGGAGCATATCACGGACCTGCTCCGATCCCTCAGGAAGGCAAATGGACGCAGGTTAAAGAAGTCAGCGATGTTTCCGGCCTGACCCACGGTATCGGCTGGTGCGCGCCTCAGCAGGGCACATGTAAGCTCACCCTGAACGTCAAAGAGGGCATAATCCAGGAGGCTCTGGTTGAGACGATAGGCTGCAGCGGCATGACCCATTCGGCGGCTATGGCGTCCGAGATACTGATAGGAAAGACGATCCTTGAGGCGCTCAATACCGACCTGGTTTGCGACGCTATCAACACGGCTATGAGAGAGCTGTTCCTGCAGATTGTGTACGGCCGCAGCCAGACCGCGTTCTCCGAGGACGGACTGCCCATCGGCGCCGGTCTTGAGGATCTGGGCAAGGGTCTCCGCAGCCAGATAGGTACTACATATGCGACCCTCAAAAAAGGCCCCAGATATTTGGAGCTAGCCGAGGGATATATCACAAAAGTCGCGGTCGACAAGGCCGGCGAGATAATCGGCTACAAGTTCGTTCATCTCGGCAAGATGATGGAAATGATCGCCAAGGGCACCGCTCGAAAAGGCAAGCGGCCAGTACGGCCGCGTTGACGACGCGGACAAACTCATAGATCCGCGCCACGAATAAAAAATAAGATAGGAGGAATTGAGATATGGCTTTATTTGAGAGTTATGAAAGAAGAATTGACCAAATCAATGCAGAGCTTAAAAAACATGGGATTTCTTCTATTGAGGAAGCAAAGCAGATTTGCGACGACAAGGGCGTTGACGCCTATAATATAGTTAAGGGTATCCAGCCCATTTGCTTTGAGAACGCGTGCTGGGCATACACGGTAGGCGCGGCTATCGCCATCAAAGATGGCGTAAAGACAGCTGCCGACGCGGCCGAAAAGATCGGTCTGGGTCTCCAGTCGTTCTGCATCCCCGGCAGCGTTGCCGACGACAGAAAAGTAGGAATCGGCCACGGAAATTTGGGCGCGAGACTTCTGCGCGACGAGACAAAGTGCTTCGCTTTTCTGGCGGGCCACGAGTCGTTCGCGGCGGCGGAAGGCGCTATCGGCCTTGCCAGAAGCGCCAACAAGGCGAGAAAAGAAGACCTGAGAGTAATCCTGAACGGTCTCGGCAAGGACGCCGCTCAGATCATTTCCAGGATCAACGGCTTTACATATGTTCAGACTCAGTTTGATTATTATACCGGCGAGGTAAAAGTCGTAAAAGAGACGGCCTACTCAAACGGCGAGCGTTCTAAGGTTCGCTGCTACGGCGCCGACGACGTTCGCGAGGGCGTCGCGATAATGCACCTTGAGGGAGTTGACGTTTCGATCACCGGTAACTCCACCAACCCCACCAGGTTCCAGCATCCGGTTGCGGGCACTTATAAGAAAGAGTGCATCGAGCAGGGCAAGAAATATTTCTCGGTTGCCAGCGGCGGCGGCACGGGCAGAACGCTCCACCCCGACAACATGGCGGCGGGCCCCGCTTCCTACGGAATGACCGACACGATGGGCAGAATGCACAGCGACGC
>CANPWW010000035.1 GCA_947585115.1 uncultured Monoglobus sp. | reverse complement strand
TTGTTCTTTAACATTATATCATATTTGGAGTTCATTTTCCTTTTTATTTGTCACCCATCAATTGTATCGTAACATCCGCGATTGGATCGAACCGATTTTTGCAAAGGCGCCGCACGCAGCGGCGCCCTTTATATTATTATTTGGGGATTTTTATCAGATATTCGATATAGTCGGGCTCCTCGCGGCGTTTCGCGACCGCGCCCACGCCGCTTTTGTTCATAAGCTCCACCGCCTTTTTGATCGTGTTCGAAAATATGCGGATATCCCTGAAGGTTTTTGACTTGCGCGAGGGCTGCTTGTCCTCGGCGCGCTGCGGCTCATTTATTTTTCGCAGCATGCGCTCCACCAGCGCCTCGGTGCGCGCCACGTTGAGCTCGTTTTTGGTTATTTTTTCAAGGGCATCCATTTGGCTTTTTTCGTCGGGCAGCTTGAGCAGCGCCCGGGCGTGCCGCTCGGTCAGGCCGTACTCGCACAGCACCGCCCGAACGCTCACGGGCAGCTTTAATATGCGTATTTTGTTGGCGATCGTGGACTGGCTCTTGCCCAGCTTGGCGGCCAGCTCCTCCTGGGTCAGGCCGTGCTCCGAGAGCAGCGTCTGAAAGGCCTCGGCTTCCTCCAAATAATTTAGGTTTTCGCGCTGAATATTCTCGATCAGCGCCATGACCGCGCTGTCGGTCCCGGTGGCGCGGATAATCGTCGCCGGTATGTAGTCCATGCCGAGCATGCGGCACGCCTCAAGCCGTCGGTGCCCGGCCACCAGCTCGTACTCAAACGGTATGGTCTGGCGCACAGTCACGGGCTGCATCAGGCCGTAGTTCTCGATCGAGGCCGCCAGCTCGGCCAGCGCGTTCTCGTCGGTCTCGAGCCGCGGCTGGTTCGGGTTGGGCTTTATGCAGTTTATCGGGATCGACTGAGAATTCCCGTGGGTCACAAACTTTTTGACCGAGCGGATTTTCGAGAGGTCGATCTCGGTATTTGTTCTCTCGATTTCGCGGATTTCTCCGTCATACGTTTTTTCGGGAACGGGATCGGTTCCCTTTTTTAAGTAATCAAACAGCATTTTTGTCATCCTTTCTTTTGTGAGCGCTTTTTATATTCGCTTTTCATAAAAAATTATAGCAAAGCGCGGCTGTCAATGCAAAAAGAACAGTGACAAAAATTTCGACATGATTTTTACACCCTGTTGATTATGATAAGATCGTCTCCGATTTTTGAAATTTTGTCCCACGGCACGGTTATGTCGTCCTCCCTGCCCAGCATGCCTAAAAATCTGTAAGAGCCGGGAATCAGCAGCGAGCGCACCGCGCCGCTCCGCTCGTCTATCTCCATGTCGGACACATAGCCCAGCCTCTCGCCGTCGGCCGCGCATATAACCTCTTTGAGCCGTATCTCGCTGAACTTCATAATATCACCTCAAAAACAAAAATCACTCCATACAAATATATGAAGTGATTTTTTGAATAATGAATTTTTGTTTTGATTTAAATAAAAGTCTTATTCCTCGGACTCTTCCTCGGGCGCGGTCTCGGGTTCCTCGATAACCAGCTCGGCCTCGGCGGGTTCCGCGGCCGGCTCCGTTTTCGGCTCAGGCTCGGGCTCGGGCTGAGGCTCGGGCGCGGGAGTCATAAGCTTTTTGAAGCGCTCCATTGCCTCGATCGTGCTCTCTCTGTCGCTGAACGCGGTCAGGCGGAAGTAGCCCTCGCCGTTCTTGCCGAAGCCCGCGCCGGGTGTTCCGACAACGTTGATGCTTTCGAGCAGATAGTCGAAGAATTCCCACGAGCGCATGCCGCCGGGGCACTCCAGCCAGATATAGGGCGAGTTTATGCCGCCAAAGTATTTGATTCCGACCTCGTCCATCGTGTCGGCGATGATTTGGGCGTTCTGCTTATAGTAGTCGATATTCTCTTTTATCTGCGCGCGTCCCTCGGGCGTGAACACCGCCTCGGCCGCTCTCTGAACGATATAGGGCACGCCGTTGAACTTGGTCGTCTGGCGTCTGAGCCACAGCTTGTTAAGCTCCACAACGTCGCTGTCCACCTTGAGCAGCTTTTTGAGCTTTGTGATCTGCACCTTGAGGTCCTTGGGCACGATGGTGTAGCCGCAGCGCGTTCCGGTGAAGCCCGCGGTCTTGGACAGCGAGCAGAACTCGATCGCGCATCTCTTTGCGCCGTCAACCTCATATATGCTGCGCGGCAGCTTGCTGTCGCCGATAAACGCCTCGTAGGCCGCGTCGAACAGGATTATCGCGTCGTTCTTTAAAGCATAGTCCACCCACGCCTTGAGCTGGTCGTAGGAGTAAACAGCGCCTGTCGGATTGTTGGGCGAGCAGAGATAGATGATGTCCGCCTTTACGCCGGGCTCGGGCAGCGGGCAGAATCCGTTTGAGGCCTTCGCCTGCATATACTCGATCTTTCTGCCGTTCATGATATTGGTGTCAACGTACACCGGATAAACCGGGTCGGGAACCAGAACCAGATTGTCCTTATCAAACAGGTCGGTGATGTTTCCCACGTCGCTCTTTGCGCCGTCGCTGATGAACACCTCGTTTATGTCGATCCTGATTGTGTTCTCCTTGTAGTACGCCACGATCTTCTCGCGCAGGAAGTCATAGCCCTGCTCGGGGCCGTAGCCGCGGAACGTCTCTTTAACGCCCATCTCGTCGGCGGCCTTGTGGATAGCCTCAACTACCACGGGCGCCAGAGGCAGCGTAACGTCGCCTATGCCCATGCGGATGATTTTTTTGTCGGGGTTCTTCTCGGCGTAATCGTTGACCTTTCTCGCTATCTCCGAAAACAGATAGCTCTCTTTGACGTTTAAATAATTTTCGTTTATTCGCAATTTAAACACTCCTTTTTAATTTTTATATGCCTTATATATTTTGAGGCGCGCAGAGCCCGCCCTCGCACACAAACGCCGCCGGGCCCCTCTTGATGACCGTGCCGTCGGGCATGTAGGTGATGTTGAGGTCTCCGCCTCTTAATTTTATCAAAATTTCCTCGCCGGCCTTGCAGTACCCGTTGAGCACCGCCGCGACCGCCGCCGCGCAGGCGCCCGTTCCGCAGGCCCATGTCTCGCCGCTGCCGCGCTCCCACACGCGCATCTGCAATGTGTGATCGTCGATCACGCGGATAAACTCGGTGTTGATGCGGCGGGGAAACAGCTTGTGGTTCTCAAACTCGGGCCCGATCTGCTCAAGGTTCAGGCTGTCAACGTCGTCCATGAACACGACCGCGTGGGGGTTGCCCATCGAGACGCCGGTAATGCTGTACTCAAGACCGCCGACGGTTATCGGGCGGCTGACTATCTTGTCGCCGTCCATATCTATCGGGATATTTTTGGGGTCGAGCTCCGCCTTGCCCATGTCGACGGTTACGGATTTGACCGCTCCGTTTTCGATTTCAAGGTCGAGAACCTTGATGCCGCCCAGAGTTTCGAGCGTTATTTGATTTTTATCGGTCAGGCCTTTGTCGTATACATATTTTCCGACGCAGCGGGTGGCGTTGCCGCACATCTCCGCCTCGGAACCGTCGGCGTTGAATATGCGCATCTTAAAATCCGCCTTGTCGGACGGCATGATCAGAACCAGACCGTCGCTGCCGATACCGAAGTGCATATCGGACACGAATCGTGACAGCTCCGCCGGATCCTCGATTTTTTCCTCAAAACAGTTTATGTATATATAACAGTTGCCTATGCCGTGCATTTTTGTAAATTTTATCATCGGCTCACCTCCGCTGAAATTTGTCTATTAAAAATATTGTATCATAATTGTAAAATAAATACAATAGTTTTTTAAAATTTTATCATAAGAAGCGGCCGCTGATCAGTCAGCGGCCGCCATAACAGTGACGTAAGCGCGCCTATTGCGCGTAGGTCTTTTCCGCCGCGCACAGAGGCTCAATATTGTCAAGGTCATCCCAAACCATTATTTTCAGTGATTCGCCCGGCTCGGCCGCGGACAGTGATTTCTCGGTCTTATAACTCTTTGTGCCGGATTCGAGAGTGATCGTGTCCGAATCAATATCAACAAGCGCGCCGCGGCTGTCGTATTTTGCGACTATCAGATATACCGATCGGCCGCCGCTGCTCTCGGGCGTATACAAACGAGCCGCTCCGTTTACGTAATCGGATATGGTAAGTTCGTTCGGAGGCGCCGCGTCGCCCATATACGCCTTGACGGTCCAGTTAAAATATATCTTTGAAGGAATACCGTTGATTTTCATTTTACTTGGCTCCTCAAAAGTGTCCCTCCACCGATAATTGTACCAATCATTTTCATAAACAAACGATACTCCCGTCACGGGCTCGTTATTGCCCATGGTGCCAACCTTGCTCGGATCGTCGGAAACAACCTTGCCGGCATACGGAACGGTGTTTGTTTGACTTTTTTTATCGGGAAAGCGTTGTTTTATTATAATATCAAAGTTTCCGCTGACAAACAGCGGCTCGGCAAACTCGAGATAACAGTATCCGGGATATGGGAAAACGACCTTTGAAACCGAGGCCCCGCTCTCCGGATCTTTGAGCGTGGCTATATCCGGATCATCGGAAAATTTATCGTGAGGTATCTCATCGGGCTTATCTCCCGAAACGCCGCTTTTTACGATGATCTCATATTCTTCAGAATTACTGTATACATTCAAGCCGAT
The DNA here is from genome assembly GCA_947585115.1 of uncultured Monoglobus sp. Taxonomy (GTDB): domain Bacteria; phylum Bacillota; class Clostridia; order Monoglobales; family Monoglobaceae; genus Monoglobus. Next base: position 19,150 of record CANPWW010000035.1, on the reverse strand, counting down.
GCCGCTCAGCTCTTCGGTTTCGTTCGCTTTGAAACGCGAGGCGTATATTATTCCCTTCGACGAAGAATACGAATATGTGAAATTGAACCCGGCCATGTTATATTCCTTGACCGAGGACGGCGCGTCGTTTTTATATTTATATACGGTAGACCTTTCGCCTATAGTGGGATCCATATATGAAATATATCCGTAGCCGTTATCGCCCCATTCGGTACCCCAGCTGTTTTTTATTATCCAAGCTCCGTTTACAGGAGTTACCTTGCCGGTGGAGCTGTCATAGCTGCCGACGCTTGACGCGAAATCAGAGGCGGGATAGTTGTCGTCCCAACCCACTATAGCAACACCGTGATTTGGATAATAAAACATAGTGTATCCTATGTCATCCGATTCGTTAGAGCCGTTGAAATAAATTCTGTTGCTCGTAACTATATCCTTCCAAGATGAGGAATATGCCGCTTTTGAATCATTACAATACGCGGGATTCGGATCCTCGCAATAGGCCACATCCACAGCGCCGTAATCCATGACCGCCTGTTTGATTCTGTTTATCACCTCGGTGTTCAGAACCGATTTCACGCTTTTTACATTATTGTTCGCATCGTATGTGATATCGAGCTTCGAGCTTCCGACGGATTGCGTGAGATACATGGCGCTTTCTAAGGTGAGCTGTCTGTTCGCCGTTCCGAAATCAAAAATCGTTTTGTAGTCATAAAAGTCTCCGTTTTTATATGCCGTATATGTTCTCATCGGATATTGAGAATCGAGGATCGGCCCGGTCGCTTGCCCGCGGCTCAAATATGCCGCGGCCATTTCACGGTTTCCGCCATTGGAACTGCGGTCGGTATATTTTTTATATTCGGGATTTTTGGTATTGTACATAGCCGCGGCCATGTGGGACTCGGACCAAAGCGATGAATTGTTCGCGAAGCTTTTTCCGTTATTTTTGATCGCGCTGAACTCGCTAGCGGCGGTCGCCGCGTACGCCCAGCAATCTCCGTTGAGTCCTTGGTCCCTGACCGAAGGACACGCCATTTTGAAGGGCGCGGTCGTTCGGGAATCGTATTTGGCCGGCAGAGCCGCGGCGGCGGACACCGGCCGGTCTTCGATAACATATTTTATTTTATCCGGGATCAAATTAAAATCTTCCGGATGTTTCAGATATTCAAGATATTCGTCGGTATAGCAGTCATAAAGATCCTGCCGGTCATCATAAGGCGCCTCTTCGGCAAATACCGGTGTGCACAGCAGCAACGCGGTCATAATGAACGCGATAAACTTACGCATTATCATATTATTAACACCTCAATTACAAAATTTGATTTAATCATAACATATATTTAATGATATTTCAATCATTTTTTAAAATTTTAAAGTGCGAAGCGGCCGCCGTAACGGTGATGTAAACGCTCGCCTATTGCGCGTAGGTCTTTTCCGCCGCGCACAGAGGCTCAATATTGTCAAGGTCATCCCAAACCATTATTTTCAGTGATTCGCCCGGCTCGGCCGCGGACAGTGATTTCTCGGTCTTATAACTCTTTGTGCCGGATTCGAGAGTGATCGTGTCCGAATCAATATCAACAAGCGCGCCGCGGCTGTCGTATTTTGCGACTATCAGATATACCGATCGGCCGCCGCTGCTCTCGGGCGTATACAAACGGGCCGCTCCGTTTACGTAATCGGATATGGTGAGTTCGTTCGGAGGCGACGCGTCGCCCATACACGCCTTGACGGTCCAGTTAAAATATAACTTTGAACGAACGCCGTTGTACGTTATATCCTTTGGCTCCTCAAATGTGTCTTCCCATTTATTATAAAAAAAATCATCATAAACAAATGATACTCCCTCCACAGGTTTGCTATTGTCCAAAGTGTCAGAACCGCTCGAATTGTAGCCAATAATCTTGCCAAAATACGGAACAAAGTTAAATTCGTTTGGTTTTATGGGACCGCGTTGTCTTATTATAATATCAAATTTTCCGCTGACAAACAGCGGTTTTGCAAACTCGAGATAACAGTATCCGGGATATGGGAAAACGACCTTTGAAACCGAGGCTCCGCTCTCCGGATCTTTAAGCATGACTATATCCGGATCATCTGAAAATTTATCCGGGAGTATTTTCTCGGGCTTATCTCCCGAAACGTCGCTTTTTACGATGATCTCATATTCTTCAGAGTTATTATATAGATTCAAGCCGATGCCGCTTAGCTCTTCGGTTCCGTTCGCTTCGAAACGCGAGGCGTATATTATTCCCCTCTTCGACGAAGAATACGAATATGCGTAATTGAATCCCGCCATGTTATATTCCTTGACCGAGGACGGCGCGTCGTTTTTATATTTATACGCGGTAGCACTTTCGCCTATAGTGGGGTCCATATATGAAATATATCCGTAGCCGTTATCGCCCCATTCGGTACCCCAGCTGTTTTTTATTATCCACGCTCCGTTTACGGGCGTCACCTTGTCGGTAGCGCTGTCATAGCTGCCGACGCTTGACGCGAAATTAGAGGCGGGAAAGTTGTCGTCCCAGCCCACTATAGCAACATCGTGATTTGGAAAATAAAGCATAGTATATCCTAAGTCATCCGATTCGTTAGAGCCGTTGAAATAAATTCTGTTGCTCGTAACTATATCCTTCCAAGATGAGGAATATGCCGCTTTTGAATCATTACAATACGCGGGATCCTGATTATTGTGATAGGCTGTCTCCACGGCGCCGTAATCCATGACCGCCTGTTTAATTCTGTTTATCACTTCGGTGTTCAGGACCGATTTCACGCTTTTCACATTATTGTTCGCGTCGTATGTGATATCGAGCTTCGAGCTGCCGACTGATTGCGAGAGATACATAGCGCTTTCTAAGGTAAGCTGCCTGTCCGCTATTCCGAAATCCAAAATCGGTTTATAGTCATAAAAGCCCCCGTTTTTATATGCCGTATATGTTTTCGTCGGATATTGAGAGTCGAGGATCGGCCCGGTCGCTTGCCCGCGGCTCAAATATGTCACGGCCATTTCACGGTTTCCGCCATTGGAATTGTAACTCGTGCCCGACTCGGCAAAACTACGGTCGGTATATTTTTTATATTCGGGATTTGCGGTATTGTACATAGCCGCGGCCATATGAGCCTCGGACCAAAGCGATGAATTGTTCGCGAAGCTTTTTCCGTTATTTTTGATCGCGCTGAACTCGCTCGCGGCGGTCGACGCGTATGCCCAGCAATCTACGTCGAGTCCTTGGTCTCTGATAGAAGGACACGCCATTTTGAAGGGCGCGGTCGTTCGGGAATCGTATTTGGCCGGCAGAGCCGCGGCGGCGGATACCTGTCGGTCTTCGATAACATATTTCATTTTATCCGGGATCAAAGTAAAATCCTCCGGATGTTTCAGATATTCAAGATATTCGTCGGTATAATTGTCATAAATATCCTGCCGGTCATCATAAGGCGCTTCTTCGGCGAATACCGGCGTGCACAGCAGCAACGCGGACAAAACAAACGCGCTAATCTTACGCAAAGTCATTTTTTTACCACCTCGATTACAAAATTTGATTTAATTATAACATATATTTAATAATATTTCAATCATTTTTTTATTTTTTCTATCAAAACAAATCCGATTGACAAAACTTTTCGGCTGTGTTAAAGTATATTTATAAAATAACGGGATGTGATCATGTGTTCGGAAGATTCAGCGAGTTCATGAACGGGCGCTACGGCTTTGACAAGCTGGGCGGCGCTCTGATAATAGCGGGCGCGGCGCTGTCGGTGCTGGGACGCCTGCTTTGGATGGTGTGGCTCAGCCGCCTGTCGCTGGTGTTTTACGCGCTGTTTATACTGCGGTTCCTGTCTAAAAAGGAATACGCCAGATCACGGGAGAACCGTATTTTTATCGAATTTTTCAACAATATAAAGGATTTTATGAGCCGCGACCGCGCGAATTATAATTACTATACCTGCCCGGTATGCAAGACAAAATTCCGCGTTCCGAAAAACGAGGCGCAGGGCTACACCGCAAAGCGCGTGTGTCCCAAGTGCCGCAATGAATGGTAAAATAAAACGGGCGCGCCGTATATCGTGCGGCGCGCCTGTTGTTCTAATCGCTAATCGCTATGTTGGCACCTCCGTCTGCGGACAAGCCGCAGACACCTCCTCCCGGGAGGAGGCAAAACGGGCGGATAATATCCGCCCCTACGGTGTGATGACGCTTGTAGGGGCGGCAATCTGCCGCCCGCGGGACGTCGAGGGCGTCGTCCCCTACAAGTTTATTATGTTGCAACACTTAGTTTTAGGTCTTGGCCTACTTTTATTCCGGAGCGGGTCAGCGCGGTTTTTACGGTCTCGAAGGCGAGAGCCGGATAGTTGTTTTCCTCGCTGAGATGACCGAGGATTATATTCTCGGCACCCATTTTTACCAGCAGCTCGGCGCCCTTGCCCGCGTCGTCGTTGGACAGATGGCCCAAGGCTCCGCGGATCCTCTGCTTGAGCGGATACGGATATTTTCCGACCTCCAGCATGCCGATGTCGTGGTTGGACTCCAGCAGCACCGTCTTGCAGCCCGCGATCGCGCGCATCACTTCCTCGGTGAGAGTGCCCATGTCGGTGGCTACCGCGCCTGCGTCCTTGCCGTCGTCGAATCTGTAGCCCACGGGGTATGCCGCGTCATGCGGTATACGGAACGGGCGGATATCTATGTCGCCGATCGAAAAGGGCTCTGTGCCCTTAAAGATCTTTATATGCTCATTGTTAAGCCTGCCCAGGTCGTTTGTCATGATCGCCGCCCAGGTGACCGAGTTGGCGTAGACCGGTATGCCGTAGCGCCGCATCATAACGCCGATGCCCTTGATATGGTCGGAGTGCTCGTGTGTCACCACGATCCCGTCCAGTTCCTCGGGCGAGATACCGACGCGCGCCATCGCGGAGCGAACCGCCTTGCCGCTGATGCCGCAGTCGACCAGTATCTTTGTTTTGTCGGTATAAACCAGACATGAATTGCCTTTGCTTCCGCTTTTTAATGGATGCAGCTTCATATGTTATCTCCTGCGTTCTATGTATGTTATTTGTTTGCCGCTTTCAGGTAATCGGGCATCGGATTCACCTTTCTGCGTGTGATCTGAGCGCCCAGAGCCCTGAGCTTCTTTTCCAGGTCCTCGTAGCCTCTGTCTATGTATTTAAGGTTGTATATCTCTGTGACGCCGTCCGCCATAAGGCCGGCTATAACCATCGCGGCTCCGGCTCTCAGGTCCTTGGCGCATACCGGCGCGCCGGTGAGCTTGGTTCCGCCCTCGACCACGGCCACGTCGCTGCCCTCGACCGTTATCGCGGCGCCCATTCTGTTGAGCTCGCTGACGTATCTGAGACGGTTGTCCCAAACGTTTTCGGTCATTATGCTGGTGCCCTTCGCTTTTGTCAGCAGCACAAGCATCTGGGGCTGCAGGTCGGTGGGAAAGCCGGGATAAGGCTGGGTCTTGACGTTGCAGCGTCTGAGTTCGGGCCGCTCCACGTAAACGCGGATGGCCTCGTCGTCCTCCTCAAGTCCGACGCCCATTTCCTCAAGCTTGGCGCTGAGCGATTCCATGTGCTTGGGAATGATGTTGCTCACGACCACGTCGCCTCCGGTGGCGGCGGCCGCTATCATAAAGGTTCCGGCCTCGATCTGGTCGGGTATCACGCTGAAGGTGCCGCCGTGCAGCTCCTTCACGCCTCTGATTTTTATAACGTCGGTTCCCGCGCCGCGGATGTTGGCGCCCATCGAGTTGAGAAAGTTTGCCACATCGACCACATGCGGCTCCTTGGCCGCGCTGTCTATAACGGTCATGCCTTCGGCGAGGACCGCCGCCAGCATAACGTCAATGGTGGCGCCGACCGAGACGACGTCCATATAGACCGTGTCTCCGACCAGCTTGTCCGCCTTGATGTTAACAACTCCGTATTCTATATCGCTCTCGGCGCCCAGAGCCTTAAAGCCCTTTAAATGCAAGTCTATCGGGCGCACTCCAAAATCGCAGCCTCCGGGGAGGTCCACGCTGGCTTTTTTCATTCTGCCCAGAAGAGCGCCCATGAAATACGAGGACGCGCGTATCTTGCGCACGGCCTCGCCGACCGCTCTGTGGCTCTTGATGCCGGAGCAGTCCACCTCGACAACATCGTCGCCGACAAAGCCGGCCTCGCAGCCGAGGCTCTTTATTATTCCTATAAGGTCATATATATCGCTGACACGGGGCACGTTCTCGATAACGCACTTTCCGTTAACCAGAATGGACGCGACCAATACAGCGACCGCGGAATTTTTCGCGCCGCTGATCTTTACCTCACCCGAAAGAGGCACGCCGCCCAATATGACCATTTTTTCATCGTTCATTCAAAATGCCCCCAAACAATACGCATTTTTGGTTTTAGTCATATAATCTCAAGTATTATTATAGCACAAAAAAAGGATTTGACAAGATTATTTCTTATCTTTTAAAGAATTTGCCAAAACTTTTCATAAACCGCTATGATTTTAATACTGTTTTCACAAAAAAACTCTCATTCGTGTTTTGCCTCAATATATATTATAACACATATCTGTTACAAAGCTATAACAAATTTATTAAAATACAAGTATTATGTAGAAATTTCGCACACGCGCCGTTTACAAAAGTCCTTATCTTTCACCAAAATACCTCAAAATTATATAATATATTGAGGCGTGATACGCGTCTTAGACATTTTAGGAAAGGTGAAAAATATGGCAGTTAAAATATTTATCGACGCCGGGCACGGCGGCTCCAACCCCGGAGCCGTGGGAAACGGCGTGATCGAGCAGGAGGTTAATCTGTCGGTGGCGTCGCAGCTGGCGGACGATCTGCGGGCCATGGGCTACGACGTGCGGGAATACCGCACCACGCCCGACGAGAACGTGATCTCCCCAGTGGCGGCCGATCTGAGAAAGCGGGCCGCCGAGGCAAACGAGTGGGGCGCCGACTACTTTATAAGCATACACACAAACAGCTCGACGAATCCCGCCGCGAACGGCTTTGAAACATATGTTTACAGACTGAACTCGACCTCGGCTCGGCTGGCGCAGTCGATCCAGGACGCGGCGACCGCGGCGCTGGGCATGAAAGACAACGGCGTGCGGCAGGCGAATTTTTCCGTTCTGCGCAACACAAACATGCCCGCGGTGCTGGTGGAGCTCGGGTACCTCTCAAACCCCACCGAGGCGCTGAATCTGAACAGCTCGGCGTGGCGCGCAAAGATCGCCGCCGCCATAGCCGAGGGGATAAATAATTTTGTCAAAAGCTCAGAATAAAGCAAATGCGCGGCCCGCGCCGCGCATTATTTTTAATCCCAATACAGCACGGCGTACTGTTTTCTGCCGTCCGACGAGAACCGGACGCCGTTGTCAAGGCCCAGCGCGGCGCTTCCGCCGCCGTCCAGCGCCAGACCCGAGGCGCAGCCCAGACCCGAAAGCACCTGGCCGGCTCTCGCCAGCGTGGTCGATGAGCTGACGCAGAGAACGATCTTGTTCATCTCTCTGTTATAGCCCACATATGTCCTGTTGGTGTATCGGTCGATGTCGAAGGTGCCGTAGAACCCTTCCTCGGCCGCGGTCACCTCGGGCAGCACGCCCACGCCGCTGACCGCGAACATGACGTTTCTCTCCTCATAAATATTCGAGACCCGCTTGATCTCGACCGAGCCGTCGTAGTGGACGATCAGAGTGGTGACCGGGCTGCCGTGCGTTATCTCGTCGGATATCACTCTGCCCTCGCTGACCAATATTCCGACCGAATAGGTGTCGCCGTCGCTCTCCCAGCCGAAAAACGTCGAGTTGCTGTAGTTCGGCCTGCCGCAGCTTTCGGCCGAGCGGTTCACGATCTCCTGAACGCGTATGTTCAGCGGATCGATATACACCACGTGGGCGCCTCCGATATAGCCGTAGCTGTATTTCTCTCTCGGATGGCTGACTATATTAACGCTGTCATACGAGCTGTAGTCCACGCTGTACCAGAGCGAGCTCATCAGCGACTCAAGAGGCGCGTACAGCACTCCGCCGTAGTTTATCAGCGGCTGCTGCCAGTTGTCGGTGTAGGTGTTGTTGATCACCGCCAGATTGCTGCCGAGGGCGACTCTGACCGAATACTCGCCTTTGATAATATAGGCCGTGTACTCCGCCGGGTCGTAATATACCTTGCATTCCATGAAGTCCTGAAGCGACGTCAGCGCCGTCATCAGCGTGCCGCCCGCGTATATCAGCGGACTGCTCAACTGTTTTTCATAGCCGTTTATGTAGATCTTGCCCGAACCCTCGGTTATCTCAAGACCCGCGCTGCCGACAGTATCGCCGCTCACCGTTCCCAGCTCCGCGTTTGAAAACATCGACACGTCGATCTGAAAGTCATAGTCATATTCCGACTCAACGGCGTGAACATCTCCGAGCGCGCATACCACCGCAAGCGATACCGCCGCGGCGGCAGCCCGCCTCAAAATATTTTTAAGCATTATGTAAAATTCTTCCTTTCGCGTCCGCAAATCCCTTATTTTGTAAAAATGTTACAGGAATGTTACAAACATGTTACAAAATAGATTGTAACACATTTTTACCCAAAAATCAAGGGCGGAGGCGAAATTTGTAGAAATTGCATTATCCGGAATAAGATGCCAGCAAAAGTGTGTTCAGATTGTCAATAAGCTCTTCCTTGCTCACCTTCATGTCTCCGAGCAGCCATTTGCGCACTACCGAGATACAGGCGCCGGCGTAGAATTTTGCCCAGAAATCGGGGCTGACCGGGATCTCAGCGCCGTTCTTTATGCGCTCGCTCACAACCTCCGCCAGCTTTTTCTCAAGCATGCTCTGTATTCGGTCCGAAACCGAATACAGGCTGTTTCTTCTGAAAATCGACGCGTACACGTCCTTGTTTTCGGACACGTAGTTTATTATTCCCTCGACCAGATCGCGCGAGTTCGCCGATAAGTCCGATACGGTCAGCGGCAGGTGGTCGTCGATAGCGTGGATAAGCAGTTCGTCCTTGTCGCTGTAGTGCGAATAGAACGTGGCGCGGTGGACCATCGCCTCCTCGCATATGTCGCAGACCGTGATCTTTTCAAAAGGCTTTTTGCGGATCAGATTAAACAGGGCGTTGGAAAGCAGTTTTTTGGTGCGTCTGACCCTCAGATCCTCTTTTTTTGGTTTTCCCATAAGTACACACTCCCTCTCATACTTAGCTTAATTATACAATTTAACTGCACAAATGTCAAGTATCTTGTCGCGAACTATGAATTTTTGCCATCATATAAACGGCAGCGGCTTTGTTTTGTTACAAAAATACAGATAAACAACACATATCCCGTATTGTCGGTTGTAATAGGTAAAAAGTAGTATTATAATATTAAACGAGAGGGTGATATAATGAAAAAACACGAGTCCGAGCCGAGCTTTATGGACAAGGCCGCTTTATTTATAGTAGACAAGCGAAAGGCGTTTTATCTGATTTTTGCCATAGCGGTGTTTTATTTCGCCACCTGTATTCCTAAGGTGCAGGTCGAAAACGACATAACGGCGTATCTGCCGGGCGACACCGAGACCAAGATAGGCATTGACCTGATGGAGCGTGAGTTCACCGCGTACGACTCGTTTTACTTCATGATCTCAAATATATCATACGATAAGGCGGAAAAGATCTCGGAGCAGATCGCGGAGGTCGAGGGCATAAAATCCGTCGAGTTTGAAAACGACGACGATCACTTCAAGGACTCGTCCGCGCTGTTTAACATAGTTCTGGACAACGATCTGGACAACGATCGGGAGATCGCGATAGAGGAAGAGGTCAAAAACAAGTTTTCGGACTATGACTGCTACATATATTCGGATTCAATAGACACCGCCTCAAGGGACTTGGCGGGCGAGATGCGCAACATAATATTCTGCGTTGTTATCGTTGTCATTCTGATACTGCTGTTCACTTCAAAATCGTTTATGGATGTTCCGGTGTTCCTGATAGTGTTTGTGGTCGCGGCCGTGCTCAACATGGGCAGCAACTATATGCTGGGAACGATCTCGTTTATCTCAAACTCGGTGGCGATAGTGCTGCAGCTGGCGCTGGCGATCGACTATGCCATAATCCTGTCCCACAGGTTCGCCGAGGAAAAACAGACCAAAAACGCCCACGACGCAATAGTGGCGGCGCTTTCAAAGGCGATAATAGAAATAAGCTCCAGCAGCCTCACCACGGTGGCCGGTCTGGCGGCGCTTATGACTATGAAAATGGGAATAGGCCGCGATCTGGGCATAGTGCTCTGCAAGGGTATCTTTTGCTCGCTGATAACCGTGTTCCTGCTGATGCCCGGACTTTTATATATGTTCTCAAACGCTATCGACAGAACCGTTCACCGAAACTACATACCCGACATATCGGGCTTCGGAAAGATCGTTATGGCGGTCAGAAAAGTCATGCCGATATTCATGGGAATAATAATCGTCATAGCTATCGTTCTCTCGTCATTGTGCCAGTACGCCTTTGACGAAAGTTCGGTTGCGGGCGTGCGCGTGAGCCAGAGCCGCGCCGACAAAAACAAAATACGCGGCACCTTCGACGTGGGCGGGCAGCTGGCGGTTATCATCCCAAAGGGCAACTACGACAAAGAAAAAAAGATCCTCCAGGATGTGGGCGAGTATGAGGGCATATCGTCGGCGCTGGGCCTCGCCAACGTGGACGCGGGCGACGGCTACACCCTGACCGACAAGGTGACGCCCCGACAGTTCGCCGAGCTTATGGACATAGATATCGACACCGCCCATGTGCTGTTCCAGGCCTACGGCGCGTCGGTCTCGCAGTACGCGCCAATATTCCGCGATGTTGATTCCTACACGGTCTCGATAATCGACATACTCATGTTTGTGCACGAGCAGATGGATTACGGGGTGATCGATCTGGGCGACGAGACCGACGATATAAACGAGGTCTACGACAAGGTCACCGACGCCAGGAGCCAGCTTGAGGGCAGCGAGTACTCAAGGCTGGTGTTCACCTACACGGGTGACAACGAGAGCGACGAGGTGATCGAGCTTCACAACAAAATACGCGAAACCGCGTCACAGTATTACGACAGTCCGATACTTGTCAGCAACGCGATCGCCGCTCTGGACCTCAAGTCGTCCTTCAGCGGAGACAACCGAAAGATCAATTTCTTCACGATAATCTCGGTTCTGCTGATACTGCTTGTGACATTCCGCTCGGCCAGCGTTCCGGTGCTGCTGGTGCTGACGATACAAGGCAGCATATGGATAAACTTCTCGTTCCCGTATTTGATGCATGAAAAGCTGTATTTCTTGGGCTACCTGGTGGTGAGCTCGATACAGATGGGCGCCACGATAGACTACGCCATAGTGTTCACGACCAGGTACCTTGAGATAAAAGACCGAGTCGGCAACCGCGCCGCCGCCATAGACGCGATAAACGGCGCGTTCCCCACTATCCTGACATCGGGACTGATACTCACCATCGCGGGATTTTTGATCGGTCTTATATCCACGAACCCGATCATATCCGGTCTCGGTATCTGTCTCGGACGCGGAACCCTGATCTCGATAATACTTGTCATGGCGCTGCTGCCTCAGATCGTGGTCGTATTCGACAAGCTGGTTGAAAAGGGCGGCTTTGTGATAAAGACAAAAGAGAAAAAGGAACACAGCGGCACCGTTATGGTGAACGGAAAAATAAACGGATACGTGAGCGGATATATAACCGGAACGATCCACGGCGTTATCAAAGGCGACGTCAGGGCGGTGATCGACGACATGACCGAGGTGCCGCCCGAAAAATTAAAGCGGGGTGAAAAAGACGATGAAAAATAAATATATAAACAGGATAATATCATACGCGGCGGCAGTCGTTATGCTGATGACTATGTGCGCGGCGCCCGCGTTTTCGGAGGGCGAGACGCCCGTGATAAACATCTCGTCGTCGGCGGATTTTGTGTCGCTCGCCAAGAACTGCACCTACGACAGCTATTCGCGCGGCATGCAGGTCACGCTGATGAGCGATATTGACATGAGCGGAACCGAATTCGAGCCGATGAAGATTTTTTGCGGCGTGTTCGAGGGCGGCGGCCACAGCATAACCGGCATCAAGCTCAATCAGGAGGGCTCGCAGAAGGGCCTGTGCTTTGAGCTGGGCGAGGGCGGCGAGATACGCAATCTGAACATATCGGGCAGCATAAAGGCCTCGTCGCCGTCAAGCGGCGGCGCTTCTCTGGGAGAGATCCTGGGTAACGTGGCGGCAAACGCGGGTATCAACACGGCTCAGTCCGTCGAGAACAGCGCGGCCGTCCTGGGCGGAATAATCGGCAAAAACAGCGGCAAGATCGTCAACTGCTCCTTCGACGGCGTCGTGGACGGAGAAACGGCGGTGGGCGGCCTCGTCGGCGAGAACACAAACACCGGTGTTATCGAGTCGTGCAGGAACCTCGGATCGGTCAAAGGCAAGACTGCGGTTGGCGGCGTCGCGGGCATAAATTCGGGCGTGATAAAGACGTCAACAAACGAGGGCGGCGTGAATTACGACCCGACCGAGGGCAGCCACAACATCGGCGGCATATGCGGCACCAATCCCGGCCTTGTCAGCGGCTGCGAGAACCGCGCCGTTGTGGGCTACAAAAACGTGGGCGACAACGTCGGCGGCATCGCGGGCCGACAGAACGGCTGCATCACCTCCTGCAGAAACTACGGCGAGGTCCTCGGCGAACAGAGCGTGGGCGGCATATTCGGCAGATTTGAGCCCTACGCCGAGCTGACCGCGGCCGACATTCAGCGCGTTAAGGATGACTTAAACGAGTTCCGCGGCCAAGTCAGCGCCGATGTGAACAACGCGGTAAGCGGCGCAAACAGCGTGGTCGACAACGCCTCAAACAGCGCGGATAATCTGCGCCAAAATGTGAACGATGATCTAAACGATTTATTAAGCCGCGTCAGCGGAACGGGAGGTTCAAATATAATATCCGCCTTCAGCGATCGGCTCGATAATCTGGACAGCGGAATACAGAGCACGCTGTCGGACGCGGCCGCCGGGATCGACGCGGAGCTTAGCAGCATAACCGACCGCGGCTCGGCTCTGATAGACAGCATCGACAGCCAAGCGCGGGAGGACATAACCGACGCGGCGGGCAAGATCGGCGCCGTGGCGGACAGCATAAACTCGACCGCCGACACCGTGAACACGCTTGTGAGCGATGTGGACGGCATAGTGGGCGACATAACCGCCGCCTACAACAACGGCGATATGAACGCGGTGGACAACGGCCTGGCGCGGCTCGACGAGCGGCTTGACTATATGGAAAAAAACGTGATCGACCCGATGGCCGAAAACGCCAACGACGCGATGAACTCGGTGAACCGCGCAGCCAATACTTTGAGAGGCGACGCCAACGCGGCGGCAAACGCTCTTGAAGCTCCCGTTCGGAGGGCGGGCGAGGCGATCGACGACTTTCGGGCCGATGTTGAAAAGGTGGAAAGCGGCGTAGAAGACGCGCGGCAAAAAATCAAGGACGTGCGCGACAAAATACATAATCTGCCGAGTATCACCCCGAAACCCGGCGGAATATTCGGACTGCTGCGCGGTTTACTTTTCACAAAGGTCTACGCCGACGAGCCGATCGGCTTAAACGACGATCAAATAAAATCCGAGCTCAAAGACATAAACAGCGTCGATGTGGCGCTGCCCCGAACCGTGTCGGGCGAGAATACAGACAACGCGCTGGTTATATACTGCTTAAATGACGCCAACGTCAGCGGCAGAAAATCCGCGGGCGGCATCGGCGGCACCGTTGGGATCGAGTCGGCCGTGAAGAACGGCGACAACATCACGCTGCAAAGTGGCGGCGTTCTCACAAATTCTTCGTATGTCAAGGCGGTGATCGACGGCTGCGTGAGCAACGGCGAGATATACGCCAAGGACGGCTATGCGGGCGGTATCGCGGGCGACGCGGCTCTGGGCATAATCAAAAACTGCGCCTGCGGCAGCAGCGCGAAAAGCGAGAGCGAGTATGTGGGCGGTATCGCGGGCAGCTCGAACGGAAAAATTTATGACTGCGCGGCGGTCTCGGACCTGACCGCGACGCGTCTGGCGGGCGGCATCGCGGGCAGCGGCAAATTTATCTGCGAGTGCTACGCTCTGCCAAGAATATTCGGCGGCACCGAGAAGACTGGAGCCATCGCGGGGCAGGCGGACGGCACGGTCATAAACAATTATTTTATCAAAGAAAATCTGAACGGTATCGACGGCACCGACTACGAGGGCAAGGCGGTCGCGCTCCTGCCCGAGGAGATCACCGGAAGCGGCGCGCTCCCCGCGAGAATGGTCGGCTTTAACGACGACAAGTGGTACATGGCGGACGGAGATATATACCTGCCCCAGAACAGGGCGCTCAGCGACAATGCCGACTCGGATATCGGAGCGCTGCTCAAGGCCGAGTCCGCCGATCTGGCGTTGTTTAAATTCGACGCCAAATTCGAGGTGGACGGCGACACGCTGTACGAAACGACCGTGAACTACGGCGATGTGCTTGATCCTTCGGTGGTGCCCGAACTGGAGTACCGCGACGGCTACTGCCCCGAGTGGAGCGAGGACACGACCGCGCCGATCATCCGAGACACGGTATTCAGAGCCGAGTATACCGACGCGGTAAAAACCATCGCCACGGGCGACGATCCCCCGACTCTGCTGGTTGAGGGCAACTTCCGCGACGGCACCGAGGTGACGGCTCACGAAACCGAAATATCGGGAGAATTTCCGCAGGGCTGCGAGGCGCTGGCGGCGTACGAGTTTGACATAAGCCCCGATTATCAGGGCAATATAAAGGTTCATATCCGCGACAAAGACGGCAAGGGCAACTGCGCCGCCGTCAAAACCGAGGACGGGACCAAGATCATAAAAGGCGAGCGCGACGGAAGCTATATGGTTTTCGAGACCTCCGGCGAGGGCAAGTTCACCGTGCTGCACAAGCCCAACCGCCTGTTGCCGATCTTTGGTATCGCGGGCGCGGCGCTCATCGCGCTGACGGTAATAATTCTGATAGCCGGCAAAAAACGCAGGCAGGCGGATAAGAATAAAAACAAAAAATCGGAAAGAGTATAAAAAATATTATAATCAAAAAACGAGGCGCGTCACATTGATCGTGACGCGCCTCGTTTAAATTATCTTAATCGGAAAGACTTATCAGTTCCGGCAGATCGGCGTACGGTTCGTAGGTGTAGCCGTTCCAAACGAAGATCTTCGCGAATTTTTCATTTTCCTCGGGGGCAAAGGTGCCGAGCGAGAATTTTCCGTTTTCGTCAAACTTTGGCGAGAAATGCGCCACAAGTCCGACCATAGCTCCGTTGTCGTCGTATAATCCCAAGAGCACCGCGGGATCCTTGCAGCTTTGATCAAGCATTGTCACGTTAACTTCGATCGTTCCGTCGCCGTGCTTCACAAGCTCTGTCTCAAATTTGGGCGGCTCGCTCGGCTCGGCGGTCGCGGGCGCCTGTGAGGGTTCCTCCGAGGCGGGCGGCTCTGTTGCCGCGGGCTCGGCGGATGCCGAAGGAACGGGAGCATCGGTCGGTTCCGGCGCTGCCGAAATTTCGGGAGCGTCCGATGGTTCAACTTCGGCCGTCGCCGCAGGTTCAGACGAAGGCGTATCTGACGGTTTAATTTCGGCCGTCGCTGTCGGCTCAAGTTCCGGTGTCGCCGTCGGCTGAGGCGTTTCAGTCGCCGTGGGCTGCGGAGTTGACGGCGCCTCGCCCTTGTCGGTATACGCCTTTATCGCCCAGTTGCTGACAATAAATTGCGGATCTCTTGTATTGCTGTTCAGCGGCGCAAGTGTTTTTGCGTTGTCGCGCCAAGTCGCAATTTCATAAGGATCTTTGCTGGAGAGAGCCCTGAATGTTGCAGCCGAGAAAGATACTCCCTCTGTGGGTTTAAAGTGGGTCATGGCCTCGTCGTCTGTCATGTCGCTTACAAATTCGTATGTGTTATTTTGAGTGTCAACACGACCGTTTACCTGTCTTTGAACATTGGGAATGTCAAAACTCTTGCCAAGCTTTTCCGAGTTTGAAACCCTGATTATTATTTCAAACTCGCCGCTGACCGTGATAGGATCCGCTAATTCAACGGTATTGTAGCCGACCGTATCAAAGCTGATCTTGCTTGAGGTTCCGTTTCCGGCGGGATTTTTGAATGTCACAATATTTTCATCTTCGCCGAAGTTTGTGATCGAGAGCGCGCCCGGATCTTCACCCTGCGGTTTATTTCTCACGATCACCTCGTAATCGTCTGTGCTGTCTGTAACATAAAAACCGAGAGAGGTAAGCCTTTCCACATCGTTGTTCTCGGTGGTAAAACGATTGGCGTAGATCATGCAGTTATATTCCGGTTTTTTAAAGACGTCGCTTGGAGTGTTATAAAAATTACCGCCCGACGAGCCGCTTGTGCCCGCAATCTCATACGAGTATATGTTATCCGATAATTTATCGGTAAAGTCATATGTGTACGAGGAGAAACCTATGGCGGGGTCAAGGTACGAAACATATTGGTAGCCGTCTTCGCCCCAACTGTCGCCCCAGCTGTTTCTGATTATCCACGCGCCGTTAATCTTTGTGCCGTCGGGAAGCTGCGGTGTTGTGGCGAAATTATTCGCGGAAAACGTGTCGTCCCAGCCCACAATTGTTACGCCGTGGTTCGAGGGAACAAAGAATGTGTATCCGCCGTCTGAACTGTATGATGAAATACCGTTAAATATGCCGTTGTCAGCGTCTTCAACTGTATGGTTTATCATATCGTTCCAGTCAAGATAGTACGCGTGGGTCCTTGAATTATAATATTCTCGGATCTCTTGCGTATTATTAGTAGTATTTGTGTCATACGCAAGGTATGAGGTTCCGACCGCTCCGTGGCTCATTATCGCTTCTTTTATGGAGTCAATAACAGGCTGATTAAGTTCGTAGCCCAGGTTTGTGGCCGATCCGTTCACTAAATTAAAAGTTAATTTTGAGCTGCCCTCATAGGTATCGGTAATATAATCGGCCGATTTTAAAGTAAGCATGCGGTTCTCCGCGCCTATAGAGAATATCGGCTCGTAATTATTAAGACCGCCTTTTTTGTATGCCTCAAACATGCTCTCGTCATAATTATTATACAAAACCGGACCGCATGCCTTTGTGCGCGTGTAATAAGATGTGGCCATTTCACGGTTGCCGCCGGCAGGTATATCATCCGAGGCCGCGAAGTCATAGTATGCGGTGTATGGCGCGTATTTGGCGTCTCTTGTTCCGTACATCGCCGCCGCAAGGTGCGGCTCCGACCATAGGTTCGCGGTGTTTGAATAATCTGTTCCAAAATCAAGAATGGTCGAAAACTCGCCCGCGGCGATCGCCGCGTAAGCCCAGCAGTCGCCGTTGAGACCTTGGTCGCGGATGGGCGGAACCTTGCCTGTGATTGCCGAATTATCTTTTCTGCTGTCATACTTTTCGGGCAGCGCAGCCGCGGCAAATGCTTTGTTGTGTCTGTTTACATAATTAACAGAGTCGGGTATGATAGTGTAGTTTTGCGGGTTTTCCAAATAATCCGCATAGCTCGAGGTAGTCTCGGCGGTCATCGGCGAAGCCGGGATTTCCTCGGCAAAAGCGGCGGTATTGAGCAGTAATCCCGAGATGATCGCCGCCGCAATAATTTTTCGTTTAAACATTTTCAGCACTCCTTAATATTAAAGTATATGGATTATATCATAAAACCGTAGAAAAATCAATAATTATTGCAAAAAAGTTTGAAAAATAATCAACATATGTTATAATAAAATAAACAGAAAGCGGTGATAGCATGAACTATACAGCGGAATACCGGTCGGTTTTGGGAAAAATACTGCTTGCTTCGGACGGCGAAAGCCTGACCGGGCTTTGGTTTTTCGGCGCTAAGCACTTTGCCGCGGGGCTCGGTAGCGAAAGGCAAAATAAAGAGCTGCCGATATTTGACAGCGCGAGGAAGTGGCTTGATATATATTTTTCGGGCCGGGAGCCCGGTTTCACGCCGCATCTGCGCCTGCGCGGCACCGACTTTCAAACAGAGGTGTGGAATTTTTTGCGAAAAATACCTTACGGCCAAACCGCGGCATACGGCGGGATTGCCAAACAGATTGCCGCCGCTCGGGGAACGGAACAAATGTCCGCCCGCGCCGTGGGCGCCGCGGTGGGACGCAACCCGATCTTGATCATAGTGCCGTGCCACAGAGTGATCGGCGCAAACGGCAGCCTGACCGGCTACGCCGCCGGCACCGACAAAAAAGCGTTCCTCCTGAACCTCGAGGGAATAAATCTCGGCCCAAACCCGTAGGGGCGGATATCATCCGCCCGTTAGCCGCGCCCAATATAGGTACTAGGGATTAGTGACTAGGAACTAGGACGAAAAACATTTGCATATCCTCGCAGGATATTTCCAGTCTCTGGATCCTATTTCCTAGTCTCTACGTTGGCTCCCGCAAAGCGCCAACGAAGTGCGCTTTGTGGGAAAAGCGCCGAGAAAAGCGTTAAAAAAAGAAGACCTTGCTTGCAAGGTCTTCGTAAAAGAACGCCAATAAACAGGGCTCTCGAAAAGTCCGAAGGAATTTTTGGGAATAAGGAGCGGTCGCGGCGCAAAAAAGAAGTCTATGCTTTGCATAGACTTCGTAAAAACGCGGTCAACATAGGGCTCCCGCGAAACGCCAGCGTAGTGCGTTTCGAGGGAAAAGCGGAAAAATGACCGCACAAAAAAAAGAAAGTCATGCTTTGCATGACTTTCGCAAAAAAGCGGTCATTTTTCCGCTGGTGCCGGTGATCGGGGTCGAACCGATACGGTATCACTACCACAGGATTTTGAGTCCAGCGCGTCTGCCAATTCCACCACACCGGCATACTGTGCCTTAGCACGACTTAAAGTATATCACAGCCCAAGCAAAAAATCAAGCCCTTTAACGCATTTTTTGAAAAAATTAAAATTTTTTCAAAAAAAGCCTTGACAAACCGCAAATCACATAGTATAATTTTAACGTTGCGTAATTGAGATATGCACCTTTAGCTCAGCTGGCTAGAGCACCTGACTCTTAATCAGGGTGTCCGGGGTTCGAATCCCCGAAGGTGTACCAGACGACATCCCTCGGAACGCCCGAT
>CANPWW010000034.1 GCA_947585115.1 uncultured Monoglobus sp. | reverse complement strand
TCGCTTATCACGGGCGAGTCTGACGATGTAAAAAAGCTCAGCGGATATGAGCTGCTGAGCGGAAGCTTTGTCGTTTCGGGTAAATGCTTGGCAAAGCTCACCAAAGTCGGCGAGGATTCGTATGTTTCAAAATTGACAAAAAAGGCGACCGATGAAAAAAGAGAAGAGGAGTCCGAGATGATAAGGGCTCTTGACAAGCTTGTCAAAATTGTCGGCGTTATTATCATACCTATAGGGCTTACGCTGTTCATTCAGCAGATGTTTATTGACCACGCGGGGTTCCGCGACAGCGTGACGGGCATGGTCGCCGCAGTTATCGGCATGATCCCTGAGGGACTTTATCTTCTGGCAAGCGTCGCGATGGTCGTCAGCATAATGCGTCTGGCGCGCCAAAAGGTCTTGGTGCGAAGCATGAAGTGTATTGAAACGCTTGCCCGGGTCGACGTGCTTTGCGTTGATAAGACCGGAACTATCACCGAAAACACCATGACCGTCAGCAAACTTGTCACGGTTGACGGAAACGATAAAAAGAGCGTCGGAACGCTCATATCGACAATGGTTTCCGCAATGGACACCGACAATATCACCATGGCCGCTTTCAAAAAATATTTCACGAAAAAATCCGACGTCAAACCCGATAAGATATGTCCGTTCTCGTCAAAACACAAGTACAGCGGATGCGTTATTGGGGGCCGCGGATATGTGCTCGGCGCGCCCGAATTTGTGCTACGTGAATCGTTTGAAAATTACAAAAAAACAGTTGAAAAATATTCCACAAAGGGATACAGAGTGCTGGTGTTTGCCGAATATAAAGGCGAGCCCGACGGAAAAGAGCTTACCGAAAAGGCGGAGCCGCTGGGTTTTGTGCTGCTCGAAAACCCGATCCGTCCGGCCGCGAGGGAAACGTTCAAATATTTCGCGGATCAGGGCGTGCAGATAAAGGTGATCTCGGGCGATAATCCCGCCACGGTCTCAAGGGTCGCTGCGGAAGCCGGGATCGAGGGAGCCGACAGCTATATAGACGCCTCAAAACTGACCTCGGATCAGGCGATACTCGATGCCTGCGAAAAATACAATGTGTTCGGCAGAGTTGTGCCCGAGCAAAAACGACAGTTTGTTTTGGCTCTTAAAGCGTTGGGAAAGACCGTGGGCATGACCGGAGACGGTGTGAACGATGTTTTGGCCCTGAAAGAAGCGAACTGCAGCATCGCCATGGCTTCGGGCAGCGACGCGGCGTCTCAGGTGTCGCAGCTTGTTCTGGTCGATTCAGACTTTTCAAAAATGCCGTCGGTTGTCGGCGAGGGAAGAAGAGTGGTAAACAACGTCCAGCGCACGGCGGGCATGTTTCTCGTGAAAAATATTTTCTCGCTTCTTCTCGCGATATTTTCGGTTGTTGTGGCCTGCGGCTATCCCATGGAGCCGTCGCAGGTGTCGCTTTTGGCGATGTTCACTATCGGAACGCCCGCGTTTTTCCTGTCGCTTGAGCCGAACAGAAACCTTATCAAAGGACGGTTCCTTATCAACGTGTTTAAAAAAGCTATACCCGCCGGTCTAACGGACTTTATTGTGGTGGCCGGATTGGTCGTGTTCGGAAAGGTTTTCGGCGTGGACGATGTGAGCATATCCACGGCCTCGACAATTCTGGTATCACTGGTGGGCTTTATGGTACTCTACCATATTTCAAAACCGATGAACACGTTCCATATAATCCTGCTGTCGGCAATGATCGCGGGCTGGCTCGGCTGCTCAATATTCTTAAACGATTTGTTCGCGATGACCTTGATGAGTCCGCGCTGCATTTTGATACTTGCGGTATTTCTGCTTGCCACGGATCCTCTGCTGAGAGGCCTCCGCTTTGTCGTCGAATTCATCTTTGACAAAATTTTTAAAATTAAATAAAAGTTAAAATTTTCTATTGACAAATA
This sequence comes from uncultured Monoglobus sp., assembly GCA_947585115.1. Taxonomy (GTDB): domain Bacteria; phylum Bacillota; class Clostridia; order Monoglobales; family Monoglobaceae; genus Monoglobus. The sequence goes on along the minus strand of CANPWW010000034.1, from coordinate 22,510 downwards.
ATTTATATATGCTATAATGGTATTATATAGTAAAACATACCAAACATATAGGTTATGTTGATTTTATGAAAAGAGGTTATATTAAATGTCAAAAATCTACACAAAGATCACGGATCTGATCGGAAATACTCCGCTTTTGGAGCTTTCGAATTTTGAGAAAAAGAACGGGCTTGAGGCAAAAATAATCGGTAAGCTTGAATATTTCAACCCCGCGGGCTCTGTCAAGGACAGGATAGCAAAGGCCATGATAGAAGAGGCGGAGGAAACCGGAAAGCTGAAACCCGACTCGGTTATAATCGAGCCCACATCGGGCAACACGGGAATAGGCCTCGCCTCAGCCGCAACAGCCAAAGGATACAGAATAATCATCACCATGCCCGAAACCATGAGCATGGAGCGCCGCAATCTGCTCAAGGCCTACGGCGCCGAGCTTGTGCTCACGGAAGGCAGCAAGGGTATGAAGGGCGCTATCCAAAAGGCGGAGGAGCTCGCGAAAGAGATACCCAACAGCTTTATACCCGGACAGTTCACAAACCCTGCCAATCCCGCCTGCCATAAGGCGACGACGGGCCCCGAGATCTGGAACGACACCGACGGCGAGATCGACATATTTGTTTCGGGAGTCGGAACCGGCGGCACTATCTCGGGCATCGGCGAATACTTAAAATCAAAAAATCCGAATATCAAAGTCGTGGCTGTTGAGCCGGCCTCCTCGCCCGTCCTTTCAACCGGCAAGGGCGGACCCCACAAAATTCAGGGCATAGGCGCGGGATTCGTTCCCGAGACCCTCAACACCGAAATATATGACGAGATAATAACCGTCACAAACGAAAACGCCTTAAAAACCGGCAAGGATGTGGCGCGAGCCGAGGGAATGTTGGTCGGCATATCATCGGGCGCGGCGGTTTGGGCCGCGGCCGAGCTCGCCAAAAGGCCCGAAAACAAAGGCAAAACAATTGTTGCCCTGCTCCCCGATACCGGCGAGCGGTATCTCTCCACAACAATGTATGACTAAAACTCAAAAATCAAAGAGCGTATCGTTTTCGGATACGCTCTTAAATATTTTATGCTTTTGTGATTTTGAGGAATGTCTTTTTGCCTTTTTTGACGACCATTTCTCCGTCTTTGAAATAGGAGGCGTCAATGACCGTGCCTATGTCCTTGACCTTTTCACCGTTGACCGAAAGTCCGTTCTGCTGGATCAGGCGCCTGCCCTCACCCTTTGATGGTATCAGCTTGACCTCGAGCAGCAGATCGAGGATATTAACGCCCGCGTCGATCTTGGCCGCGTCGGCTTCTGCGGACGGCATGTTGTCGGTGTTTCCGCCGCCTCCGAATATCGCCATTGCCGCGTCGTTGGCTTTCTTTGCCTCAGCCTCGCCGTGAACCATTTTTGTGACCTCGTATGCCAGCACGCACTTAACTTTATTGAGCTCCGCGCCCTCGCACTTTTCGTACTCGGCAATCTGTTCCATCGGCAGGAATGTCACCAGCTTCAAAAGTCTGATAACGTCCGCGTCGTCAACGTTTCTCCAGTACTGATAAAACTCATATGGCGAAACCTTTTCGGGATCGAGCCACAACGCGCCCTTTTCGGTCTTGCCCATTTTTTTGCCCTCGCTCGTGGTTAGCAGAGTGAAAGTCATGCCGTAGGCCTGCTTGCCGTCCTTGCGGCGGATAAGCTCGATTCCGCCTATAATGTTTGACCACTGGTCGTCGCCGCCGAATTCCATGATCGCGCCGTAATCCTTGTGCAGCTTATAAAAATCATAGCCCTGCATCAGCATGTAGTTAAACTCAAGGAACGAGAGACCCTTTTCAAGTCTGGTCTTGAAACACTCCGCGGTGAGCATCCTGTTTACCGAGAAGTGAACTCCGACCTCGCGGAGGAAGTCAATATAATTGAGGTCAAGCAGCCAGTCGGCGTTGTTTACCATAATCGCCTTTTCGCCGTCGAAGTCAATGAATTTTGACATCTGCTTTTTGAAGTTGTCGGCGTTATGCTGTATCTCTTCCTGCGAGATCATGGGGCGCATATCGGCTTTGCCGGTGGGATCCCCGACCATTGTCGTGCCGCCTCCCAGCAGCACGATCGGTCTGTGTCCCGCGTTCTGCATGTGCTTCATAACGATCAGCTGCATAAAATGGCCTATATGAAGGCTGTCGGCCGTCGGGTCGAATCCGATGTAAAACGTGATCTTTTCCTTGCCGAGAAGCTCTCTTATTTCCTCTTCATGAGTGGTCTGCGCGATGAGGCCGCGCTCCTTTAAAATGTCAAATACGTTTCTCTCAGTCATTTTCGGGATTCTCCTTTTCTTCATCATTATCTTCCGCAGCCGTCACGGTAATTCCGAGCTCGTCGAGCTGCGCCTTGTCGACAACGCTCGGCGACTTCATCATGATCTCGGACGCGGTCTGCGCCTTGGGGAAGGGTATAACGTCGCGTATCGAGTCGCAGCCCGCCATTATCATCACAAGGCGGTCAAAGCCGTACGCCAGTCCGCCGTGGGGCGGTATGCCGTACTTAAACGCCTCGAGCAGATATCCGAAACGTTCCCACGCCTCATCATGGCTGAATCCAAGCGCCTTGAACATCTTTTCCTGAAGCTCGGAGTTGTATATCCTTAGGCTTCCGCCGCCGATTTCATTGCCGTTTAATATAATGTCATACGCCTTGGCGCGAACCTTTTCGGGCTCGGTTTCAAGCTTGTCGATGTCTTCGTCAACGGGATGCGTGAAGGGATGGTGCTTTGCAACGTATCTGTCTTCTTCCTCGGAATACTCAAACAGCGGGAAGTCTGTCACCCAAAGGAAGTTGAGCTTGCTCTTGTCGATCAGGTCAAATCTGCGGGCGACCTCAAGTCTGAGATTTCCGAGCGCGTCATATACCACGTCATTTTTGTCCGCTACTATCAGGATTCCGTCTCCGGGTTCAGCTTCTGCTCTTTTGATTATCGCCTGTACCTCATCGTCCGTCAGGAACTTGGTTATCTGCGAGCGCAGATTTCCGTCTTCGACAACGATCCACGCCATGCCCTTGGCCCTGTAGGTCTTTACGTATTCAACAAGGCTGTCAAGCGTCTTGCGGGTCAGCTTTGAGCCGAGACCCTTTGCGTTTATGCAGCGGACGCTGCCGCCGTTTTGGACAGCTCCCGAGAATACCTTAAAACCGCAATCTTTGACGATGTCGGATATATCGCAAAGCTCCATTCCGAATCTGGTGTCGGGCTTGTCCGAACCAAATCTGTCCATCGCCTCGCTGTAGGGCATACGCAGGAATGGCGTCTCAATATCTACTCCGATCCCCTCTTTGAAGGCCTTTTTGAGAAAGCCCTCGTTTACCGAAATAATGTCGTCTATATCGACAAAGGAAAGCTCCATATCAAGCTGCGTGAACTCGGGCTGACGGTCGGCGCGCAGATCCTCATCTCTGAAGCAGCGCACAACCTGGAAATATCTGTCATATCCCGCCAGCATCAGCAGCTGCTTGTATTGCTGCGGAGACTGGGGCAGGGCGTAAAATTTGCCCTGCTGCACGCGGCTGGGAACCAGATAATCTCTGGCGCCCTCGGGCGTGCTCTTGGTGAGCATTGGAGTTTCGATCTCCAGAAAACCGTTATCGTTAAAATAGTCTCTGGCGATTTTCGCAACCCTGTGGCGCAGCATCAAATTTCGCTGCATATCGGGACGGCGCAGATCAAGATATCTGTATTTAAGGCGCAGAGCATCGTTGGTGTCTATGCCTTCCTCGATATAAAACGGTGGAGTCTCGGAGGCGTTAAGGATCCTCAGCTCGGTAACAAAAACCTCGATCTCTCCGGTCGCCATGTCCTTGTTAATATTCTCCGGAGTTCTCTTTATGACTCTGCCTCTCGCTGCGGCGACATACTCGCTCTTTAAGCGGTCGGACTTTTCAAAAACGTCCTTATCGGTCTTGTCATTAAACGCCAGCTGGACAATACCTGTCCTGTCTCTCAAAGTTACAAAATTAACTCTGCCCAGCCTGCGGTTCTTGGCGACCCAGCCGGTCAGCACGACCTCGCGGTTCTCGTCGGCGGCCGTTAATGTTCCGCACATGTCGGTGCGCTTCATGCCGTCTAAGTTTTCAAATTGCATTTTTCCTATCCCTTCCTTGTAATGATTTCGTATATTTTATCCGGTTCAAGACCGCAGCTCGCGGTCTCGCCGGTGCTCATATTCTTTATGTTCGCGGCGCCCTGCTCGATCTCGTTGTCGCCCAGCACCATACTGAATTTCGCGCCGAGCTTGTTGGCGTACTTCATTTGAGCCTTAACGCTTCTTGAGCAGAGATCGCGCTCAGCCGAAATACCTGTATTTCTCAGCGAGTATACGAGCTTCTGCGCCGCGATATCGGCCTTATCACCGATCGCAGCTATAAAAATATCCGGAGTATCGGCCTCACCCAAGCTGATTTTTTGGTTCTTTAAGATCATCATTATGCGCTCAATACCGAGAGCGAATCCTATACCGGGCGTCGGCTTTCCGCCCAGCTCCTCAACAAGGCCGTTATATCTGCCGCCGCCGCATACCGCCGACTGAGCGCCGAGATCGCCGGACGTTATTTCAAACACTGTCCTGGTGTAATAATCCAGTCCGCGCACGATATCGGGGTCGACGTTATACTCAATGCCGAGCTCGTCAAGATAATTCTTTAATGATTCAAAATGCGCCTTGCAGTCGTCGCAAAGATGGTCTATCATCTTGGGCGCTCCCGCCGCGATCTCATGACAGATCGGCGACTTGCAGTCCAAAATGCGCATCGGATTCTTTTCGAGCCTGTCTTGGCAGGTGCCGCACAGCTCGTCTTTATGTGACGCGAAATATTTTTTCAGCTTCTCGTTATAAGCGGGTTTGCAGCTTTCGCAGCCTATGCTGTTTATGTTAAGCGTAAGCCCTTTCACGCCCAGAGCATTTAAAAAGTCGAGCGCAAGCGTTATGACCTCGCTGTCGGCCGCGGCGTTCTCGGCGCCGTAGCACTCGATCCCGAACTGATGAAACTCGCGCAGGCGTCCCGACTGAGGCTTTTCATATCTGTAGCATGAGATAAGATAGTAGAGCTTCGTGGGCTGCGGACCCGCGTAGAGAGAGTTTTCAATATAGCTTCTGGCAAGCGAAGCGGTGCCCTCGGGTCTTAATGTTATGCTGCGGCCGCCCTTGTCCTCAAATGTGTACATCTCTTTCTGAACAACGTCGGTGGTGTCGCCGACGCCGCGGCTGAACAAGGCCGTGTCCTCAAACACCGGGGTCCTGATCTCCTTGTAGCCGTATTTTCGGCAAACATCGTGGGCGGTCTGCTCAATTCTGCGCCACGCCTCGCTCTCGCCCGGAAGAATATCCTCGGTTCCTCTTGGTTTTTTAATCATTTTGTTTCTCCTTTACCGTGTTTAAAAGCGTTCCTATACCCTCGATCTCAACCTCGACTTTATCGCCGGGGCGCATCGGGCCGATCCCCGACGGCGTGCCAGTGGTGATTATATCACCGGGATACAGCGTCATAACCTGCGAGATCAGCGAGACCAAACGCTTGGTTTTAAATATAAAATTCGCCGTCGATGATTTCTGTTTCACTTCTCCGTTCAGCAAAAGCCTGATGTCCGCGTTGTCGGGATCAAGCTCGGTCTCGATAACAGGCCCGATCGGCGCGAATGTGTCAAAGCTCTTGGCGCGCGTCCACTGGGAATCGAGCGCCTGCAGATCGCGAGCGGTAACATCGTTCAGGCAGGTGTAGCCCAAGATATAGTCATCCGCCTCGGTCTCGCTTATGTATGAAGCTTCTTTGCCGATAACTATGGCAAACTCCGCCTCATAATCCACCTGCTTTGACATAGGCGGATATATTATGTCGCCTTTATGAGGAGCAGCGGAAGAGGAGGGCTTTATAAACAGAGCCGGGAAATCCGGTATCTCAAGACCCATCTCCTCGGCGTGGTCCCTGTAATTTAAGCCTACAGCCACAATTTTGGTCGGGTCGCAGGGCGTCATGTATTCAGCGGTATTCATATCAACTATCGAATCAGTCTCGGAATATTCACCGAATACGCTTCCGCTCAGAACAACGCCTTTGTAGCCGCTGACCTTTACGTATACAGGCCGGCCGTTTAATTTAATTCTTGCAAATTTCATAAACGCTCTCCTTAATTAATCATTGGTTACTTGTTTCAGTAAATCTTCGATCAGCTCGGTCAGATCCTCTCTGCCGGTTCGTTTTTCGGCAGAAAACGGGATAAGAATACTGTCGTCATCCATGCCGAGCTTTTCGTATATGATATTCATGTTCTTGTCTATCTGCGATTTTTTCAGTTTATCGAGCTTGGTTGCCACAACGATCCGTGAAAAGTTGTAATGTCTTATCCATTCGCTCATCATTATATCTTGCTGCGACGGCGCGTGTCTGGCGTCGACCAGCTGAATGACCTGTATCAAATTATATCTGTCCGACAGATAGCCGTTTATCATATTCGCCCATTTTTCCTGCTCTACTTTTGAAACCTTCGCGTAGCCATAGCCCGGCAGATCAACAAGGCGGTACCTGTCGTTGTCTATCGAATAAAAATTGATCGTAGCGGTTTTTCCGGGCGTGCTGCTGGTGCGCGCCAGCTTGGCGCGGTTTGTCAAACAGTTGATAAGCGAGGATTTACCCACGTTCGATCTGCCGACAAAGGCTATCTCGGGCACAAGCGTGTCCGGATACTGCTCGGGTTTAACAGCTGTTTTTAAAAGCCGGGCTTCTATAAAATCCATAAGTCGCTCCTTAAATCTTCGGTATGTCTCTTTGGCCGGTCAAATCGCCGACTCCGTCAATATTCACAATGCCATTCTCGCGCTTCCCGCTCACCGGAAGAATAGGGCGCAGCGGTTTTGCCATCGCAAGCTTTAAAACCTCGTCCATATTTTTCGTGAACTTAAACTCCATATTATCTTTAACTATATCCGGCAGCTCATCATAGTCCGCCTTGTTTTCAAAGGGTATTATAACTCGTTTTGAACCGACTCTTAGGGCGGCGAGAGTTTTTTCCTTTAAGCCGCCTATCGGCAGCACATTGCCGCGAAGGGTGACTTCTCCGGTCATCGCCACGTCATGTCTGACGGGAACTTCGCTCAGAGCGGAAACCATCGCCGTTGTCATTGTGATTCCCGCCGAGGGCCCGTCTTTGGGCACCGCTCCCTCGGGTATATGAATGTGTATGTCGCGGGTCTTATAAAAATCGGGATTTATACCGAACTTATAGGCGTTGGCGCGGATATATGAGTACGCCGCCTTGGCCGACTCCTTCATAACATCGCCGAGATTTCCGGTAAGCTCAAGCTTTCCGCTGCCTTCCATAACGTTGACCTCGATCGGCAGCGTCTCGCCCCCGACCTCAGTCCACGCGAGACCCATAGCGATGCCTACGCTGTCCATTTTTTCGGAGGCGCTTTCGTTGAATTTTCTCTTTCCGAGAAATTCGGAAACGCTTCCCTTGTTTATAACGGCCTTATATTCAGGATCCTCAACAACATGGACCGCGGTCTTGCGGCATATTTTCGCTATCTCGCGCTCAAGGTTCCTGACGCCCGACTCTCTTGTGTAGCCGTCGATTATTTCCTTGAGCCCCGCCGTAGAAAACGTCAGATTTTTGCCAGTGACGCCGTTCTTTTTGCGCTGCTTAGAAACAAGATATTTTTTGGCGATTATCAGCTTTTCGTTCTCGGTATAGCCCGAAACCTCTATGACGTCCATTCGGTCAAGGAGCGGCCTTGGCACATTGGCGAGATTGTTCGCCGAGGCGATAAACATAACGCTCGACAAGTCAAAGGGCAGCTCTATATAATTATCCCTGAACTCCTTGTTCTGCTCGGGATCGAGCACCTCAAGCATAGCGGAGGAAGGGTCGCCGCTGACATCCGTTGTCATCTTGTCTATCTCGTCAAGCAGGATCACGGGATTGTTTACACCCGCACGCTTCATGGCGTCAATAATTCTGCCCGGCATGGCGCCGATATAAGTCTTTCGGTGGCCGCGTATCTCGGCCTCATTGTGAACGCCGCCCAGGCTCAGGCGTATATACTTCCTGCCGACGGCCTTCGCCATCGAGCTGACGATAGATGTCTTTCCGGTTCCCGGAGGGCCCGCCAGACAAAGAATATTTCCCGAGGTTTTTCCGGTGAGCTTTCTCACCGCGATATACTCAAGAATTCTCTCCTTCACCTTATCAAGGCCGTAATGATCCTTTTCCATCCGAGATTTGGCGGCCGAAATATCCAGTTTTTCCTCGCTCGACTTATCCCAGGGCAGAGCCAGAACCGTCTCCACATAAGTCTGTATCAACGCGTACTCCTGAGAATGGGGCATCATTTTTGACATTTTATCGAGCTCATCGTTGAGCTTCTCCCGCACGTCATCAGAAAGCCGCATTTTTGACATTTGACTTTTGTATTTTGAAATGTCAACGCTCGGATCGTCATCCTCGCCAAGCTCGTCGCGGATAACCTTTAACTTTTCGCGCAGCACGTAATCCCGCTGATTCTCGTCAAGATTCTGCTGCACCTGCTCCATAACATTTTTTTCTATGTCAAGCAAATCAATTTCGTCGGAAAGTATCGTTATAAGCTTTTCCATGCGGTCGTGCACGTTATTGCTGTTTAATACCGACTGCTTAAGCGTTGGCTTAACGGGAAGATTGGATATAACAATATCCGTCATCTCTCCGGGGTCTTCAATAGACATCAGAGCCGTGATTGCTTCGGGAGAAACGCGGTCATATACATCGAGGTACTCCTCGATCAAATGCTGAATTTTACGCATCAAAAGCTGGGTGTATGTATCATCATCGTCGATCTCATCATCAAGCCGCCGAACCTCAGCGCGCACATAAGCGCCGGTATCGGTGAGAGACATCAGTCTCGCCCTTTGCTTTCCCTCGACAAGGATCCGTACAACTCCGTCCGGAAGACGCAGGATCTGGCGAACCTCACAAATCGTTCCAACCTCCGCGAGATCTGTTATATCGGGATTTTCCGTAAGATAGTCGTTCTGATAGCACAAAAAGACGAGCTTGTTGTGCTGAAGGGCGCTCTCGACGGCCTCAATGGATTTCGGCCTGCTCACGTCAAAATGCAGGATCATCTCGGGGAATACAATAATTCCCCGCAGCGGAACCAAAGGCATCGTGTATATATTTTCACTCATTTTATCAAATCCTTGCAAAAATTATTTTCAATCTGAATTATTATACTATTATTTAGAAGAAATATCAAGTATTTCAGCAAAAATTCATTGCATAAAATTATCACGCGCCGACATATTATTTTTGTGCAACGACTCCACTTTGAAATATATTTGCTATTTACATTTTATTGAAATTCTGATATACTGATTTATATTCTTAAAAACAGGAGCGGAATCATGGAAACAAATTATATTTATCTTATGGCGTGGTTTTTCTTTATTTACGCTTTTCTCGGCTGGTGCACCGAGGTTGTGTACGCCGCGCTGGTTCACGGCAAATTTGTCAACAGAGGCTTTTTGAACGGACCCGTGTGTCCGATTTACGGCTTTGGCGTCGTAATAGTTTTGTGCGCCCTCGAACCGATACGCGGCAACTTCGCGCTGCTTTACCTCGGCTCTGTTATACTTACCACAACTCTGGAATTTATAACCGGATTTGTGCTCGACAAGCTGTTTCACAAGCATTGGTGGGACTATTCAAAAGAACATTTTAACATAAAAGGATACATATGCCTGAAATTTTCGCTTATCTGGGGCTTCGCCTGCCTTATCGTCGTTGATATCGTTCACCCTGTGATACACGAGTTTGTTAAGCTGCTGCCCGACAAAATCAGCGTCATTATATTAATTGCATTTACTTTCGCGATTATTTCCGATATGGCTGTTACCGTTCTGGGTATCAACAAGACCAACAAGCATCTTAAGCTCATGCGCGCGACCGCGAAAGAGCTGCGCGAGCTTTCGGACTCGATCGGAACCGAATTATCGGACAAAGCTGTTCATATGGCCGAAAAGCATGAGTCCGCCAAAGCGGAGCGGGAGAAAAGGCTTGAGGATATACGTGAAAAAATATCGGAGCTTCAGGAAAAATACGACGAGCTGCGCGCAGGCATGCCTATTACGGGCAGGCGTATACAAAAAGCCTTCCCGGCTCTTAAGCTTGGCGAACACCGCATAGGTAAAAAATCAAAGGAGCAATAAAATGCCGAAAAAAATATTAGTCTTGTTTTTGGCCGCAGCTGTTTTATTTCTTGCATCATGCGGCGGCGAAAAAGCGTCGGAACCCGACGGTAAAACATCAATAGTATGCACGGTGTTTCCCGCATATGATTTCGCTCGCTCGGTTATCGGAGACAGCGGCGAATTTGATTTAAAACTGCTGCTTAAACCCGGCTCGGAGGTCCACTCGTTTGAGCCGACGCCGCAGGATATAATCAATATAAAAAACTGCGATATATTTATATACAACGGCGGCGAATCGGACGAATGGGCAAAAAATATCCTAGGCTCGATCGACACAAATGACATGAAGATCATAGCTATGATGGACTGCGTTGAAACTGTCGAAGAAGAAACGGTTGAGGGAATGCAGAAAGAGGAGGATGAAAAAGACGAGGAACCGCAGTATGATGAGCATGTGTGGACATCCCCTGTCAACGCCTCAAAAATTGCGCGGACAATAAGCGAAAGCGTTATCGAAACAGCCGAAGAAAAAGGAAACGACACAGAATTATATAAAAAAAATACCGAGGATTATTTGGCGAAATTGTCGGATCTCGACCAAAATTTTCGTGAAATAATAAATAATTCAAAAAGAAAAACCATCATTTTCGGCGATCGTTTTCCTTTCAGATATTTCGCTGAGGAATACGGGCTTGATTATTACGCCGCGTTTCCCGGCTGCTCGGCGGAAACCGAGGCTGACGCCAAGACGGTGGCGTTCCTGATAGACAAGGTAAATTCCGAGCAAATACCCGTGGTCTTTTACCCCGAGCTTTCGAACCAAAAGGTCGCGTTAACAATTTGCGAGTCGACAAACGCCATGCCGAGGCAGCTCAACTCATGTCATAATCTGACGGTCGACGAGTTTAAAAGCGGAGCCGATTACTTATCGCTTATGAATGAAAATCTGGCGGCGATCGAGGCCGCGCTCAATTAGGAGACTAAATTTATGAAAGTAATTGTTATAGGCGGAGGACCCGCGGGAATGATGGCGGCCGGAACAGCCGCGAAAAACGGACACGATGTCATCTTGATCGAACAGAACAAGATGCTCGGCAAAAAGCTGATGATCACCGGAAAAGGCCGCTGCAACCTAACAAACGCCTGCGAGGACGTCGAGGATCTGATCCGAAACGTTACGAAAAATCCAAGGTTTATGTACAGCGCGTTTTACAGCTTTTCAAACGCGGACGTTATCGATTTTTTTAACCGTCTCGGCGTTCCTACAAAAGTCGAAAGGGGCGGCCGCGTTTTTCCACAAAGCGACAAAAGCGCGGATATAGTTAACGCAATGAAAAAATTTGTTTTTGATAACGGAGCGAAAACAGTATTCGACAGAACGGACGAAATTCTCGCGGATAAAAGCGGCGAAAAGCCAAAGGTTATCGGAGTGAGATGCAAAAGCAGCGGCAAAATATACGCAGACCGCGTAATAATCGCGACCGGCGGCATGTCATATCAAAGAACAGGCTCAACAGGAGACGGCTATTATTTTGCCGAGGAGCTTGGACATACCGTAACGGACATAATACCGTCACTTGTGCCTCTGAAGGTTGAGGAGAAATGGATCACGGAACTTACGGGCCTCACGCTTAAAAACGTTAAAATAACCGTCAAGGGGTCGGGCAGAAAGCCGATATATGAGGATTTCGGCGAAATGATGTTCGCACACTTCGGTCTGACAGGCCCCATAATTCTCAGCGCCAGCGCGCATATGCGGAATATGAAAAATGAAAATTACACGATCGAGCTTGACCTCAAGCCCGCGCTTTCCGACGCGGAACTTGACAAAAGAATACTGCGGGATTTCAATGAAAACTTAAACAAGGACTTCCGCAACAGCCTGTCAAAACTGCTGCCGAAGCGTTTAATTGACGTTATTATAAAATTATCCGAAATTGATCCTATGAAAAAAGTAAACTCGATCACAAAACAAGAAAGGGAGCGGCTTGCGGCCTTGCTTAAACATATAATGTTTCACGTGACAAACTTCTGCCCGATAGAACAGGCGATAATAACCTCAGGCGGAGTTTCGGTCAAAGAAATAGACCCGTCCACAATGCGCTCAAAGCTGGTTGACAGACTGAGCTTCGCGGGTGAAATAATAGACGTTGACGCGTATACCGGAGGATTCAACCTACAGATAGCGTTTTCGAGCGGCTTTCTTGCGGGATCGTCTTGCTGACGAGCGGGCAAAGCTCTGCTTTATGTTATTGTGAGCGGTCGCCCACAGCACACACGAAACGATCGACAAAGCGTAAGTCACGACGGCTGTTATAAAGAATCTTATCATGGCGTCCTCGAGGCCGACATAGTTCAGGATCTCCTGCGCCGAGGTAATAATCAGACAGTGCACCAAATAAATATAATAAGAGGCGCCTGAAATGCTGATAAAGAATCCCTTGCCTCGGCTTTCGAGCGACTCGGTTAGACCGTAGGCGTACTGATAAAATCCGAATGTCGAGAACAGACAGAAAAATACCACAAACACAGCCGACAGCGAATTGTTTATAACGCCGCCGTATTCCATATACGAGGTAACGCTGTGAAGTATGGCGAAAACCAGCCATCCTGCGTATACCATTAATCTTGAGCGGCTTAAAAATCTTATAAACTCATTGTAATACATTCCGGCGTACATTCCCAGAACCCAGAAAACCAAATATGACGGAAAAATCTTGTGAGTATATTCTTCTCCGGCCCAAATCATACGCGCGGCAACCGAGAAAATTATAGATAAAATTATTATAATAAGATTAAATAATTTATTTTTCTGCTTGCTGAGAAGTATCCAGACAGGCATCAGCAGATAAAACTGCATGATCAGCACTATAAAATAGAACTGTGCCGACAGATCGCCGTTTAAAATATATTTAATGAGCGACACAGGATTAAACTCATATATATGAAACGCGTATATAAAAACGACATAATAAATTATAACCATAATGATATACGGCAGATAAATTTTTCTTATGCGGTCAAGCAAAAACGGAATGTATGAAAATTTACGCTCGCTGAACTTATAAAACAGTTTTAGGGCGCTGGTAAAAATAAAAGCGGGTACGGCAAACGTCGTGAGCCGCGTGACCGTGAAAAACACAATCGACTGCACGCTCCACTTAGGAAAAACATTGACTCCCTCCGAAAGCAGGTGTATTAAGATAACGAACATACAGAGGAAGAATTCAAAAACCGAAACCTCTGTTATTTTTCTCTTCATAAGCCTAACCTCAAATAATAATTATGAATATATTTTATACTATTTTTATTATTAAGTCAATACTTGTCACATAATTTTAAAATAACAATATGTAAAGTTAATTTCTTTACGTATATCTTTTTCTGAAAGCTATATACTTTACATTATACATTTCCAAAACGAGCGTTTTTATTAAGTTTTATCGCATACGCAAAGTAAAATCGCTTTACAAAAATTTGTCAGAAATCATCTGTTGGTTGACTGTAATTTTGATTTTTGTAAAAATTTTTATAGATATGTATTGACAAATTTAAAATAAGGATGTATAATATCATCTGTTAGTAATAAACTAATGTTATAGTAATACATATATATTTAAAATATACAAAATTGTATTCCGCTATAGCTCGGTTGATAAAGCATTTATATATTTGAAAAAATATACAAATAAATATATTCCTCTATAGCTCAGTTGGTAGAGCATGCGGCTGTTAACCGCAGGGTCGTTGGTTCGAGTCCAACTGGAGGAGCCAAAAAGCCTCGAAAGAAGTTCGGGGCTTTTAATTTTATTATTTCAATATACAAAAACAATCATCGCCATAGTATTTTAAGTCGCGAGTATGTCTAACAAATCGGGCCTTGTGACAGGTATCAGTAATGGAATAAATATTTCCTGCCATATTTAAACTGCCTGAAAAAATTAACAAATTGAATTTTATAATTTTTTGTGATTTTATGCACTCATACAATATTCACGTAAAACATAGGTTTTGATGTATAAAATCAAATTTAACTCTTGACTTATTTGAAAATTTCTTGTATTATATTAGTGATATTTTTATATATACTTATAAGAATATTATTAAAAAGTTTGTAAGGAGCGGGTTATTATGTATATGAAAGAAGTAGTGGTTCAGAATCAGGTTGGACTTCACGCAAGACCGGCGACGTTCTTTATTCAGAAGGCAAATGAGTACAAATCAAGCATTTGGGTTGAAAGCGATGACAGAAAAGTTAGCGCTAAAAGCCTTCTCGGTGTTCTGTCGCTGGGTATCACCAAAGGTCTCACTATCACGATCATAGCTGACGGCCCCGATGAGGAAGACTCCGTTAACGACCTGGTCAATCTGATTTCGTCTAACTTCGCATAAGCCGTTTTTATATGCAATAATCGGGTAAGCCGCATCTTCGGTTTACTCTTTTTTATTTAAAAATAAGGATATAATATTACCATGACCGATGAAACATTATTGAAAATTAAAGAAAAGCTTAAGACCCTCCCCATGTCCCCGGGAGTTTATCTTATGAAGAACGAAGACGGGGATATTATTTACGTGGGAAAAAGCAAGGTGCTTAAAAACCGCGTCAGCTCGTATTTTATAAACTCAAAAGGCCATTCTGTCAAAACTTTAAGGCTTGTCGAAAACATATATGATTTTGACTATATGCTGACTGACAGCGAGGTCGAGGCGCTGATTTTGGAATGTAATCTTATAAAAAAGTATAAGCCTAAATATAATATCCTGCTTAAAGACGACAAACAATATCCTTATATAAAAATAACCGTAAAAGAGCCTTTTCCGAGGATTTTTATTACGCGCAGAGTTGAAAAGGACGGTTCTCGATATTTCGGTCCTTACATGAGCTCGAGCAGCACAAAAGACACTCTTGAAATAATAAAAAAAATATTTAAGATACGCACATGCAACAAGGTTTTGCCCAGAGATATCGGCAAAGACAGACCATGTCTTTACTATCACATCGGCCAATGCAGCGCCCCGTGCGACGGAAAAATCTCCGCCGAAGAATACTCCGAAATGTTTAACAAAATTTCATCGGTGCTTTCGGGCAATTACTCTGTTTTGCGCGACGAGCTTACCGAAAAAATGCTCAAAGCCTCAGATAAACTTGAGTTTGAAAAGGCCGCGCGCTACAGAGACAGTATAGCTCATCTCAAAGCCCTTGACGAGAAACAAAAAATAGTTTCGACAAACGAGGATAACCGAGATATAATAGGCTTTTTTTCAGACGGCACGGATTGCTGCGTTCAGGTGTTTTATATGCGGGGCGGCAAAATGCTCGGTTCCGAAAAATATGTCTTTGAAAATTTCGAGGACTCGCAAACCGAACTGATCTCAAGCTTTATAAAGCAATTCTATTTTTCGGCCACAAGCATACCGAAAGAGATCCTTATCCCCGCGGAAATTGAGGACCGAGATGAAATATCCGATTGGCTTTCGGAAAAATGCGGACACAAGATAAATGTCCATATGCCCGTGCGCGGCGCAAAAGCGCGAACCGTGGAAATGGTTAACAAAAACGCCGAAGAGTCTTTAAAGCTCCACAAATTCAAACGCGACAAGCAGCAGACCGATCAAAACGCCGTGCTCAAAGAACTAATGAGCCTGCTTGATCTTGATGATGTTCCGTTTCGAATCGAGAGCTATGACATCTCAAATATTTCCGGCGCTCAGAGCGTCGGCGTATGCGTTGTTTATAACAACGCTCATCCGCAGAAATCGGCGTATCGAAAATTCAACATAAAAACCGTCGAAGGCGCTGATGACTACGAAAGCACCAGAGAGGTTATATACAGGAGAATAACGCGCGCCTACAAAGAGGAGGATGCTGTAAACGAAGGCAGCCTTGAGCCCTCAAAAGCCAAATTTCTCCCGCTCCCCGACTTGATATTGCTCGACGGCGGCAAAGGACATGTTTCGGCGATAAGAGAACTGTTTGAAACAATGGGCGAGGATATTCCCGTATACGGAATGGTTAAGGACGATAAACACCGAACCCGCGCGCTCACAGATATTAACAATGAGTTTGATATTGACAAAGACGGGGCCCTGTTTAAATTCCTGACGGCAATGCAGGAGGAAGTACACAGATTCGCGATAACCGCGTTCAGAAAAAAACATGTGAAAGCCGGACTCAAAAGCGAGCTTGACGATATCAAAGGAATCGGGCCCTCAAACAGGAGCAAACTTCTGCTTCACTTTTCTTCAATTAATAAAATCAAGTCCGCCTCAATTGAAGAACTCGAAAAGGCCGTCAATAAACGCGCCGCTAGAAATGTTTATGATTATTACCACAAATAAAATATAGCCTCGGAATTATTTTAAGATTAAAAGCCTGCCAAATCTTTTGGTTAGGCTGTTTTTTTGACCGCTTTATCATTTTCTGGCAAGTCTCGCTTTATATTCTCATTTATATTTTATGATTTGACTGTCGTGCTGACAAATAAATTATTGGCAAATTCTGTTTGCAGAAAATGCACATTGGTTTGTTTGCATATGCCCTAAATTGAATTAGTAACAGAAATATGTAAATTATTGACAATTTATATTGACAAACGTTTTTTGTTATGATACAATATGGTTATTATTTTACAACATAAGCGAAATTATGTGGTAATCAGTATAAATGGTATCTGATAAACTAATATTGAAACCGCGAATGTATAAATAAAATCGGATTTAAATCCGAAGTACTGATTTATATGAACAAAACTGTTAAAAATAAAAAATTTTATTATAACTATATAATACAAGGAGGCATTAAAAAATGAAAAAATTAATTAGTGTAGTAATTGTAATAGCACTTTTGGTTCAGTTTTTACCCGCTTCGTTTGCCGCAGGGCAAGATGAGGGCATAACACTTACGGCTAAGGCCGACGAGGCTATTAACGTTACAAAAGCTTCGTCTAGTGATGAGGAAGGGTATTTTGACACCGGAATATTTACGAGCAGTTATTACTACTTCACAGTGAACAGAGATTATGATCAGTACTGCGATATCGGAATAACCAATACAACCCGCGAAGATAAAGAAGTTTATCTTTCTTGCGGCGAACTGCCCGATGATTTAGCTATAGGCTTCGTAAAGGCCGGCTCCAAAGATGAGCCGATTCTCTTAAAATCCGGAGAAACGGCAAATGTAACTTTGGCGGTTTTTGCGCAGAACGCGTCACAGCGATACAGAAGTTTCAAGATTTATGCCTATGAGCTTATAGACGGGACTGGTGTTCCTATCTCCGAATCAATGGTTGAACTTACTATAAACATGTCGGATTTGCTTATAGATATCGAAAAAGTTTCCGAAAACACAGATACGTTGGAACAAACGTACAGAATTACCAACACAGGTGATGCGGACATATCTGATCTTACGGTGGAGCTTGATGATAATTTAAAGAGCTTTGTATATTTTGATTCATACATAACCAATTACCCGTTAGACTCCGGGGAATTTGTTGAGTTTGTTTTAAAACCTGATTTGGTCAATATGGATGAGCATGATCTGACAACACTTAAAGGTTCGCTTCTAATAAGAGGTTTTGGCAGCACTAAAACTTTTGAAGTTGTATTCAACAGCACAGAAGAGGAAATAACGTACACCACAATAAGTCGTCTCGAAGCCGAGCAAGAGAATAATCCGTATATAAACATAACGCTGGATACTGACAGCATACGATATGATGGCATCGAAATAAATGAGGACGCATTTGATATCAATATGAGCTATGACTTGATATACGGAGAAAATCTGGGAGACTCTATCAACACATCGATTAAAATGACCGCAGCAGCCGCTGACGATTCTACGGAACCGGAAGAAATCATGGATGTTCAGGAGATTGAACATGGTGTAGTTGTACATACAAAATATACAATAACGTATGATCAATATTATGATCTTTACAATGAGCTTTCCGATAAATATCCGGAGGTGGTTTCCGCTCCGCAGGCACAAGCTGCCGCCATGCGAGTGTCCAAGAATAAAATGGTGCTGGATACAACGTTGACCATTGTCGGAATGAAATATCCGGCGTTTGGCAATCTACAATCCGCGAATGACGCATATTCCTACTGGAACGGTCAAAACGAGTATAAAAAGTATTTAAGTATGATACCTGAATCAAGATCGGATTTAAGGAACCGGTATCAAACTTATAATTTTCTGAATGGCGCACTGAAAGCCGCTGGCTTAGTTGGAATTTTTACCGGAGTTGGACTTTTGGGTACCGCTGCCGCCTTGATTGCCGGTTGGGTAATAGATGACCAACTGGAAAAAATTGAAGATGAGATTAACGCGCTCTGCGAAGATGAAAATAATCATCTCGGCAGTCCCGATCTGCTGAACAACGGCGGCAAGCTTAAATTCTCTGATAAAGGAAGCCAATGTACCAATCGCGGACAAATAAACAGCAATTTCCACACTCCGAATTATAATCGAGAGCCCAAAAAATATAACAATTTATCATCGTTTATTACCATATTGCCGAGTGGTTCTGTACATAAAGGCACACCGGTCGTCTTTTCAAATCACCACGGCGTTCGCTATGTAACCGTTTTAACTTCTTGGAATTTCGGCTTGTTCGATAAGTTTAAAGAAGACGAGGAGATAACAGTGGACGAGTCCGGTATTTTAAATGTTCAAACAAAGGATGAAAGAGCTAACCCTGAATTCGGAGAAAGCGAAACCGAAGAATATGTTTATACAGTAGACGACCAACCGCTGCCGCCCGAGCCGAACATTATAAGCGGAATTGTTGAACGGGGTACGGAAATTACATTAACATCAAGAAGCGGCGGAGAAATATATTACCATATTGACACAATGAATGATGCGTTTTCGGATGTCAATATAGATGATCTTGAATATGCTAAATATGAAGAACCAATAACTGTTAATTACAGCACGCGTATTTTTGCGTACGTTGTAAACAGCGAAGGTGTGAAATCAACAACCGCTAAGCTTGAATACAGAATAAAAAGCAGTCTGATGGACATAAGCAAAAACTTTGATGGCAAAGAAGATGGCGGCATAAGATTGTTCTATACCGGCAGGGCTTATGATAATTATGGCAATTATGTCAATAATAAGACGACAAATTATGATTATTACCTGAACGGACATCTCGTGGCATCCGGTTCAAACGAAGGTCTTACAGAAGTGGATATGACTGAAATACCGGCCGATAATCTAACTTTAGGCTCATCGAACAATTTTGTGAGAGATTATGACACTAATCCCGGCTCTCATATTGTTTCTACGGATAATCAGTTTACGCTGATATATCCGTCAGACAGCGTAATAGGTTATGCGGGCTCGCCAAAAGCTATTGCTGACGTCAAGCTGCGTCCGGACTTCTCGGTATATACCGAAAATATATACTGTGAGGATGAGCTTGTTATAGGACATGAAAATAAACTAAAGATAAACTACTATAACAGAGGTTCGCAGGCAGGCTTCTATACAATTAATGTATATAATAATGATCAACTTTTAGAAAGCCGCAAGGACTATTTCCTTGGATATTTTAAAAAGGATTCTATTGAGATTAGCTTTACCCCTACTGAGGAGAACAATAATATAAAGGTAGAGATTATAAACACAACAAACAATCTTACCGAAGAAGATGACACCAACAACTCGGCGTCGAGAATCTTTAATGCGAGAGTCGAACAGGTACCCGAGGTGAAGGAGCTTACTCCGAATATTGACACGGAGCAGCAGGAAAATCAGTATTTGGAAGCAAACATTGAGAATAACGCCGACATTGAGAGCGTCGTATTTTATCTTGACGAAAAGCCCTTATCCGCCGATGTCAAGAACAGTGGAAACAAATATTGGTGCGATGCCGGAAAGCTTGATTTGGGAACGCACAAGCTGAAGGTTTCGATTACAGACCGTTATGGCAGTGTAACGGAATCCGATGAGATAGAATTTAATATTATAGAACCGGTAGAACGTTATGAAAACTACTATTTCCAAAAAATTAAGACAATAAATGTTAAGCCGGGCGAACAATTCAATCTTGACGACTACGTGGCGCTCGTGGACAGATCAAGCGGAACATCTTATAAATTGTCTGAAGTCATTGACGAGCTTAACGTTGAAGTGCCTGAAACAGATATAATAACAACTGATACGGGAAACAAGCTGCTGTTTAATGTCGCCCAAAACGGAACCTGTTATATCAGACTTTCTATAGGTGTTTTATCGGATTCAATTTATGTATACTCATCTGAGTTCAGAGGATATGAAATTACGGCGTTGCAGGATATAATCGTAAAACCCGGAATTGAGTTCGACCTCAATGATTACATAGCCATAACCGATACAAATACAGAGGAAGTAAATCGTCTGGATGATTTTGCCGATGATGTTACAATTTATTCATATGACAGCAACATGGTGCAAAACAGTGAGAATAAATTTCTCTTTACCGTTACGGAAAGCGGATCATATCAAATAGAGGTTCACCTCGGGGATGTTTATAATTATTTCTATATATATGCTACAGAGGCAGAATCCTTATCAACCACCTATGTTTTTGAAAATACCGATATTGAATCCATGAATATCAAAATCATAAGAATAACCGAAAATTCATGGTCGTCAATGTGGGATTATGAAACAGAACAAACAGATAAAGCCGTAACAATTACATTAGACCCGAGATACGCTGAAAAGCCCGAGGAACTCAAAGTAATATTTACGGGAGCCGATTTCTGCTATATTGAGAACTTCGCGGGAACAGAACAAACAGTCGACAAGGAAAACATCGGGGGTCTGTCGATTGCGGCGGATGAAACAGACTCAATTGAACATTTAAAGTTGACGAGCGTAATTGATGGACGGAATATCAGTATAGACAATTACTACTACGGAACCGAGCTGTCATTAAGCCCCGGCGAATACCGCATTAATATTTCATTTATGTACAATAATCATTATTATGATAACTTAAATACAAGCTTTATGGTAACTGCCGGAGAGAAAACGGTTATAAACCCTGCGGATCTTATTAATTATACTGAGATTGATCTCAGCGGTTTTGATCTTACAATAGATGATTATGCCGAGATTATGATATATGACGGAACATCAATGAATTATGCCTCATCAATGTGGCTTGATGCGGGAAAATACGCCATTATTCCCGATGACGATATGATTGAGCATCCCGAAAATTATACTCTGTATGTAATCATTAAAGACCGGCTGGTAGGAATAGTCCCATATTCAAACGGGACAATAGTAGTAAATCCTGAGGATAACGTAAGCGTGGAACTGAAAAAAGATAATAAAACGGAACTCATTTCGTATGCGATTGAATCAATAAACGATATAGATGTAGAGTATTATACATTTACTGCGCAGACAGATGAAATCGTTCTTCCGCCCGCAAAATACAAGCTCCTCATCAATTACAGATCCGGCGATTACGACCTCAAACAATACGTAGAGGTTGACACAACCAAGCCCAATCCGTCAATTGATCTTGATGCGCTGTCAAAGCAGATGAATGTTACCGTATCATGGCCGAAGCTGTACGGAGAGAATATGAGTATTGAATTCAGAACAAGCGACTACAGCAGTTCATACAGCTTTGATGGCAATCTTAATCCTACCGGATTAAGTCTGCCGCCCGGAGAATATAACTGGACTATGAATATTGGCGGAGAATACAGTTACAATGGATATAGGTTCACATCATCGGCAATCATAAATCAGGATGAAATGTGTGAAATAAAAATCGGCACAAACTTTACAGGTAAGCTTATTCCGTCAAGCAGCTCTTATAAGCAGGGCAAAACCGCTGAGTTCAGACTCACAAATATAGTTGATGAATATGGAAACAGTCTTTCAAACGCGTTTAACAGCGATGATAGAGAAGCGAAAATTGTATTTAGAAATGTATATGACAAGTCTTTGGTATACGAGAGAACAATCGATAACAACGAGATAAGCAGCGGACGATATATCAACGTTCAGCTTCCGGAGGAACCGGGACAGTATTCGATAGAGCTTATTATGGAACCAAAGACGGAGCCGGAACCGACACCGGAGACTACACCCGAAGCGAGCCCAGAGGCAAGTCCGGAGATAAGTCCCGAAGCAAGCCCCAATGCCAGCCCTGATGTAAATCCCGGGGAAACACCTGAGGCATCACCGGAAGCATCGCCTGAGGCAACTCCTGAAGAAACACCTGAATCTACTCCGGAGGCAACACCCGAAGTATCACCCGAGGCAACTCCTGAAGAAACGCCTGAATCTACTCCGGA
>CANPWW010000033.1 GCA_947585115.1 uncultured Monoglobus sp. | reverse complement strand
ATTGACCGCGGTTTCGGGGCTCACGGTCTCGGCGGCGGGGCGGGTGACCGCGAATGACATTAAGGAGCTCGCCGAGGTCACTCTGCGCGAGGAGCCCGATTATAAAGCAATTCTCGGCACGGCCTATATCCCCGAGGACGGGGACATCACAAGCACCGCGATATACGGCGATGTTATCGACCCGAATTCCGCGTTTTTGGTATACTCAAGCGCGGAGGCCTACACGCGGCTGATCGGGAACGGAGCCGACACGCTTTCAGAGGCGATCGGGCTTTGCGAAAACGGCGCGAACAGCGGCACCCGTTATGACAGCTCGGGCGACAGGTGCTACTATCAGCCTCTGCCCGGCTACCCGAACTGCGCCGACTATCCGCAGCTCAGCGGCGCGGCGGCCTACAGGCTGCGCCTGAGAGACGGCGAACCCGTCGAACTGGCGGTGCAGCCGCTCTATAATTTCGCGGCCGAATATCAAAAAGTCGCCGACATTATGAACGAATACGGCTTAGGCAAGCCCGACGCGGTATATCTGTTTTCGGGGAGCGCGTCCTTCGGCGGCCCGCTCAAATCGGCGTCTTTCGGCGTCTCGGTCGGCGGCGAGGAATACATAATCCCCGTCGGCCAAGACATCGGGGACAAGCAGGACGGCTCGAACCTTGAGGCCTATAGGCTTTATGACATGATCGGCTATAACGCGTTTTTTAGCAGCCACCGCGCGAGCACCGAGGAGATACTCGAAAACGCGGAGAGGGAGCGCCTTGAGCGGCTGCCCGGGGTCCGCACCCGCGAGGAGATCGAGGAAGCGGCAAAAACAGTCGGCACAAACGACACCGACAGCTTTTCGAAATACATCGGCACCGCGCCGAAATATTCCGACATAACAGCGGGGCAGGCGGCGGTGACGAACCAGCTGACCGAGCTGGGCGTCATAAGCGGCTTTGACGGAAAGTTTTATCCGAACGACAATGTGACAAGAGCCGAGACAGCGGCCATGCTGTGCAGGCTGTTTGATAACAAAAGCGAGCCCGAGGGAACAGCCGCGTTTTCGGATGTGCCGCAGGATCACTGGGCGGCGGGCTGTATCGGAGCCCTCGCACAAAAGGGCGTGATAAGCGGGCTCGGGAACGGCGAGTTCGGGCCGGAGCAAAGCGTGACGTACGAGCAGGTGTTCAAAATGATAGAGCAGCTGCTGGGCTACACCGGACAGATGCTCGTGAGCTGCGGCGGCACCTATCCCGAGGCCAACGTGCTGGCGGCCGCGAAGCTGGGCCTGACGAACGACCTTAAAAGCTACGACTCGGCCGACCCGATAACGAGGATTGAGCTGGCCTGCGTGCTGAGCCGCGCGCTCGACGCCCATACCGCGACCGTTGAGGTGTATATCGAAAACCTGACCGAGGGGGTTTATTACTACACCGACTCGACCCTGAGCGACCTCAAATGCGGCGCGGAGCCCGCCGGAAAGCTGTGCGGAAGCGACGACGAGTTTTGGGAGTACACCCGAGCGCTTAAGTCGGAATACGCCGAAAAGACTCGGGACATCATCGACGCGGCGGTGTCGCAGACCGGCGGCATGGGCATAGATCTCGGCGGCGGCATAACGATACGCGCCAATCCAAAAGCCGACATCCCCAGGATCACAAGCTGAAAAAACGGACAGATGTTTTTTCTGTCCGTTTTGGATTTTCATATTAAATTTATATCGGGTGGGTCATGTCGCTGTAGTCCACCATGTCTTTGTCGATTTTATATTTATCGGCTTTTCTCTGCTCGAAGAACTTTACCGCCACCTGCTCAAACAGCGCGTAGGACAGCACGTCCTCGGGCTGCTCGGTCCACTCGGCGCACTCCTTTTTGAGCTTTTTGAGCTCGGGCTTTATCAGGTCGGCCGGGCGGCACTTGATGGCCTTTTCGTTTCCAATGATCTTCTTTCTGAATGTCTCGTCGATAGGCACCGGCGTTCTGCCGTACTCGCCCTTGCATATGCCCTTGGTCTCTTTGGTGACCATTTTGTATCTCTCGCCCATCAGCACGTTGAGCACCGCCTGAGTGCCGACGATCTGGCTCGTGGGCGTTACCAGCGGGGGATAGCCCAGATCCTTGCGCACCTCGGGCACCTCTTTTAATACCTCGTCGAGCTTATCCTCTTTGCCCTGCTGCTTGAGCTGGGAAACCAGATTCGACAGCATTCCGCCGGGCACCTGATACTTGAGCGTGTTGATGTCAACGCCCAGAACCTTGGTGTCGAGCAGGCCGCTTGCGAGATATTTTTCGCGCAGGGGCTTGAAATACTCGGCGATCTCGGTCAGCAGGCTTAAGTCTATGCCCGTGTCGTACTCGGTGCCCTGCAGCGTGGCTACAAGCGGCTCGGTGGGCGGCTGCGACGTGCCCAGAGCCAGCGGAGACAGCGCGGTGTCTACCACATCGACTCCCGCCTCGATCGCCTTTAGATAAGTCATCGAGGCAACACCGCTGGTGTAGTGGGTGTGTAGCTGTATCGGCACCTTGACCGCCTTTTTGAGCTTTTTGACAAGCTCGTACGCAGTGTAGGGCGTCAGCAGTCCTGCCATGTCCTTTATGCAGATCGAGTCGGCTCCACAGTTCGCGTACTCCTTCGCCAGCTTTACGAAATAGTCTGTGTTGTGCACCGGGCTGATCGTGTATGATATAGCCGCCTGAACGTGGCCCTTCTCCTTTTTTGTGGCGTTGATCGCCGTCTGGAGATTGCGCACGTCGTTTAAGGCGTCGAATATTCTGATTATGTCTATGCCGTTTGCGATCGACTTCTGAACGAAGTATTCCACCACGTCGTCGGCGTAGTGGCGGTAGCCCAGCACGTTCTGGCCGCGGAAAAGCATTTGGAGCTTGCTGTTTGGCGCGGCTTTTCTGATTTTTCTCAGGCGCTCCCACGGGTCCTCGTTGAGAAAGCGCAGGCACGCGTCGAACGTGGCGCCGCCCCAGACCTCAAGCGAGTGGTAGCCGGCCTTGTCCATCAGAGGCAGAGCCGGAAGCATCTCGTCGGTAGTCATTCGGGTCGCGATGAGCGACTGGTGCGCGTCGCGGCATATAGTTTCGGTAATTCCAACTTTTGCCATAATATTATCCTCCTAATCGGTTGTTATTCAAAGTTTAAGCGAACATCGCGAGGAAAACTCCCGCCGCCACCGCGCTGCCGATAACGCCGGCAACATTGGGGCCCATGGCGTGCATGAGCAGGAAGTTAGAGGGGTTCTCCTTTTGGCCGACCTGCTGCGAAACTCTCGCGGCCATCGGCACCGCGGAAACGCCGGCCGAGCCGATGAGCGGATTGACCTTGCCGCCCGTGAGCTTGCACATCAGCTTGCCGAGCAGCAGTCCGCCCGCCGTGCTGAAGCAGAAAGCGATAAGGCCCAAAAGCACGATTCCCAGAGTGGCCGGGGTCAGGAATGTCTCGGCCTTGGCCGTGGCTCCGACCGTGAGCCCCAGGAAGATCGTGATGGTGTTCATAAGTCCGTTCTGCGCGGTCTTTGCCAGTCTGTCGGCAACGCCGCTCTCTTTTATCAGGTTGCCCAGCATGAGCATTCCCACCAGAGCGACCGCGTCGGGCACGATAAGCGCCACAACGATGGTAACGATGATCGGGAACAGTATGCGCTCGGTCTTGCTGACCGGCCTCAGCTGCTCCATAACGATCGAGCGTTCCTCTTTGGTCGTCATGAGCTTCATGATCGGGGGCTGGATAACCGGGATAAGCGCCATGTAGGAGTATGCCGCGATGGCTATCGCGGGGAGCAAAGCCGGCGCCAGCGTCTTTGTCACGTATATCGCGGTGGGGCCGTCGGCTCCGCCGATTATGCCTATCGACGCGGCCTCGTTGACGCCGAACCCGATCGAGGGGATCAGCGCGCCCATTGCCAGCGCGCCCAGAAATGTGATAAACACGCCGAACTGCGCCGCCGCGCCCAGAAGTATGCTCTTGGGGTTGGCGATAAGCGGGCCGAAGTCGGTCATGATTCCGATGCCGAGGAATATCAGCGGCGGATAAATTCCGAGCTTCACGCCCAAGTACAAGAGATCCAGAAGTCCGCCCTCGGCAAAAATACGCTGTATGTCAAGGTGCCCGTCGATCATATACTGCGGATCGGTGAAGAACTCGGTGTGCATAAGTATCGCGCTTGAGTTCTGGAACATCGGCAGATTTGTCAGAAGCACGCCGAAGGCGATGGGGAGCAGCAGCAGCGGCTCGAACTTCTTGACTATCGCCAGATAAAGAAGCAGGCACGCGATGGCTATCATAAGCGGCGTTCCTATTACCTCAAGAATATTCTTTCCCGAGGAGACCGCGGTCATCATGTTGTTTAGCAGCGCCGCGATGCCGGTGCTTCCTAAAAAGCTTGAAAAAGCGTCTAACACAAAACCACCCTTTCGTTGTTTCGATTTGATTTAAGTATGTTTCTCACAGGAATTTTGCTTAGCCGATCGAGATCAGCGGATCGCCCGTGTTGACGGCCGCGCCCTGAGAGGTGCATACCGCGGCGATCTTGCCCGCCTTGGGAGCCACGATCTCGTTTTCCATCTTCATTGCCTCGAGGATGCAGAGCACGTCGCCCTCGCTTACGGTGTCGCCCGTGTTTACCTTAACGGCGACGATAGTGCCGGGCATGGGCGCCTCGACCGTGGTCGCGCCCGCGACGGGAGCCGCGGCTGCCGGCTGAGCGGCCGGAGCCGGAGCGGGCGCCGGAGCGGGCTTGGGAGCCGGAGCAGCTGATCTGGGAGCGGGAGCCTGAGCCGCCGCTTCGGCAACCTCCTCCACTTCTACCTCGTATGTTGTTCCGTTAACGGTCACATTAAATTTTCTCATAATATTTTCCTCCTAACATAGTGATAGTTAATACGTCGAATTGATAACGTCCTCGAGGCCGGCTTTGTTCCATTCGGGGGACGCGTTTCCCACCCTGCGGTAGGATTTTATGTTCAAATGATATGTCGATGTGCTGTAGGCAGCGGCGATCGCCGCGGTCAGCACGGCCACAAGCTCGCCCTCGTCGACCGGCGCGGGCTCCGCCTTATTTTTATCCGTCTTGCGCGCGGCGGGCAACGCCTTGCTCTCAGCCGCGGGCAGCGCCTTGGCGGCCTTGGCCGGCTCTTTGTAGAATATCGCCTTGAACGCCATCAGCACAAGCATAAGTATAACCAGAACGCCGAACACAATGGCAAGGCCCACGACCGTGACCTGCAAGCCCTCTATCAGCGCTTCACCGATAGTCATAACTCAAGTCTCCTTTCGGTTTGATCTCTGTTTATTGTAGATCTATGTTTACAGCGGAATGTTTCCGTGCTTTTTGGCGGGTCTTGTCTCGCGCTTGCCCGCCAGCATTTCAAGAGCGCTTATTATGCGCGGACGGGTCGAGTCGGGCTCGATCACGTCGTCCACATATCCGCGGGCTGCCGCCACATAGGGATTCGCGAACTTGTCGGTATATTCCCGTATCTTTTCGGCGCGGGTCGTTATCGGATCGTCGGAATTGGCTATGTCTCTTTTGAAGATGATATTCGCCGCTCCCGAGGGGCCCATGACCGCGATCTCCGCGGTGGGCCACGCGAACACCATGTCCGCGCCCAGGTGCTTGCTGTTCATCGCGATATACGCGCCGCCGTAGGCCTTTCTGAGTATAACGTTGATCTTTGGCACGGTCGCCTCCGAGAAGGCGTAGAGCAGCTTGGCTCCGTGGCGGATAACGCCGCTGTGCTCCTGATTGACGCCGGGCAGATAGCCGGGAACGTCGGTAAAGGTGACGAGCGGAATATTGAAGCTGTCGCAGAAGCGGACAAATCTGGCCGCCTTGTCTGACGAGTCGCAGTCCAGCGAGCCCGCCATGAACTTGGGCTGATTGGCGATTATGCCGATCGTCTTTCCGTTCATTCTGGCAAAGCCGATCACTATATTCTGGGCGAACCTTTCGAAAACCTCAAAGAAGTCGCCGCTGTCGACCACCTCGCGTATCACGTCGCGCACGTCGTAGCCCTTGTTCTCGTCCTCGGGAACTATCTCCTCGAGTTTGTCCGAAAGCCTGTTGAGGTCGTCAGCGCAGGCGTATACCGGGGCGGTCTCAAGATTGTTGCCCGGCAGGAACGAGAGCAGGCGCTTCAGCTCCGCGAAGCACTCGGCCTCGGTCTTAAACGCCTTGGCCGCCACGCCGCTCTTGGTCGCGTGGGTCGCGGCTCCGCCCAGCTCCTCAAAGCTGACGTCCTCGCCCGTGACCGACTTTACGACCGCGGGGCCCGTGATGAACATCTGGGCCGTGTTTTCAACCATAAATATAAAATCACAGATAGCGGGAGAATACACAGCTCCGCCCGCGCAGGGGCCCAGAATCAGCGAGATCTGGGGCACGACGCCCGAGGTCAGCGTGTTTCTCAGAAATATGTCTCCGAATCCCTTGAGCGCGTCTATGCCCTCCTGGATCCTGGCGCCGCCCGAATCGTTGATGCCGACGATCGGAGCGCCCATCTTTGCCGCCATTTCCATAACCTTGCAGATCTTGGCCGCGTGCATCTCGCCTAGAGAGCCGCCGATGACCGTGAAGTCCTGGGCGTAGGCGTAGATCAGTCTGCCGTCCACCGTGCCGTAGCCCGTCACGACGCCCTCTCCGGGAGCGTCTGTATTTGCCATATTGAACTCGCTGCATCTATGCTTCACAAACGCGTCGATCTCCACAAAGCTGTCCTCGTCAAAAAGCATGTTAAGCCTCTCGCGGGCCGTCATTTTGCCGCTGTCGTGCTGCTTTTTGATCTTGCCGTAGCCGCCGCCCTGCTCGATCGCCGCGCGCAGGCTCTGCAAATCCTCTGTCTTACTCATTATATGTTAACCTCCTTCGGAAAACCGTTTTTCAACGGTGGGTTTTCTTGATTCCGTTGCCGCTATAACGCGGTTTCTTTTTCGGGCGGGCCTGCGCGGGTCTGCGCCGCTTGGCCGCCTTCTCGCCGTACATGTCCCGGCTCTTCTCGCGGGACGACACCTTGCCGGTGCCTATCTTTTTGAGCATGTTGACCTCAGACTCCGAAAGTCTGCGCCACTTGCCGAGAGGCAGGTGCCCGAGAGCCAGACCCGCCTCGCGGGTGCGCTTTAAGCGCTTGACTATGCAGCCCGTCGCCTCGAACATTTTTCTCACCTGGCGGTTCCTGCCCTCGTGGATCGTGATCTCGATTTTGGTGCCCAGCTGCGTCGCGCCCAGCACCGACACCTCGGCGGGAGCGGTGCGGCGGCCGTCGATAACGACTCCGTTTCTGAGCCGCGTTATGGTCTGCATGTCGATCTTGCCGGTCACCTCGGCGATGTAGGTCTTTTCCACATTGTTTTTCGGGTGCGTGATCCTGTAGGTCAAATCGCCGTCGTTGGTAAGCAACAGCAGTCCCTCGGTCTCGTAGTCAAGCCTGCCCACCGGATATATCCTGTCGGGAATATCGCTCACAAGGTCCATCACGGTGTCGCGCTCCTTGTCGTCGCTGACCGTGGTGACGAATCCCGCCGGCTTGTTGAGCATGATATAAACGAGCTTGCGCGCCGGGCGGACCTCCTCCCCGTCCACCGTCACGACGTCCCGATCCTCCTCGATCTTGACGCCCATCTCGGTAACGGTCCCGCCGTTTACCGCGACTCTGCCGCTTTTTATGATTTCCTCGCTGCCGCGCCGCGAAGCCACGCCGCAGTCCGCGAGATACTTTTGCAGTCTGACCATAAAAATCCCCGTTCCGCGCTTTTGACGAAAAAAATCAAAAGCGCCTTAAAAACACATTTGCGATATATTATAACTCATTTTCGCCTCAAATTCAACACGAACCGAGGCAAAAAAATAACCGATTATATTTCATAAAATCGGCTATCTATTAGTATTTTTGTATAATTTTTAACAAATCCCTTTTTTATTCCTTAAAAGGAATACCGAGCTTTTTGAAAGTCCTGGCGAGGAACACGAGACACAGCGCGACGGCGGCTATCTCGGCGATCGGGAGCGACCACCATATAAGCTCGAGCCTGCCGAGCAGCGACAGCAGATACGCCGCGGGCGCCAGAATAACCAGCTGCCTTGAGACCGAGACCATCAGCGAGTACAGGCCCTGACCGAGCGCCTGCAGCACCGACAGGGAGACTATGCTGAAGCCCGCCGCCAGAAAGCTTATGCTGATTATGCGCAGCGCGGGCACGCCCATAGCCGTCATCTCGGGCGAGGCGCTAAAGAGCCACAAAAGCTGCCTCGGAAATATCTGGAATATCAAAAATCCGATAAGCATCGCGGCCATGGCGTATGTAATGCTCAGGCGCATGGTCTTGATTATCCTGGGATATTTTTTCGCGCCGTAGTTGTAGGCTATTATCGGCACCATGCCGTTGTTCAGGCCGAATATCGGCATGAATATAAAGCTGTTGAGCTTGAAGTAAACGCCGTACACCGCGGTGGCGGTCGAGGTGAACGCGATAAGTATCTTGTTCATGATAAATGTCGTGACCGAGGATATCGCCATCATCAGTATAGAGGGCAGGCCCACCTTGTAGATATTTGCGATAATATCGAGCCTCGGCAGCATTTTCTTCAGGCTGAACCTCAGCTCCTTGTTGACCTTCAGGTTAAAAAAGATCGTCAGCAGCATGGCGACTATCTGGCCCATAACGGTGGCGGCGGCCGCTCCGGTGACGCCCATTGCGGGCAGACCGAACTTTCCGAAAATGAAGATCGGGTCGAATATAATATTAATGACTGCGCCGATACCCTGAGTTATCATGGTGTATATCGTCTTGCCGGTCGCCTGGAGCAGCCTCTCGCCCATCATCTGGCCGAACAGTCCGAACGAGAATGTCGCGACGACGCTCATGTACTGATAGCCGTACTGCACGATCTGCGGATCGCTCGTCTGTACGGTGAAAAACTTATGCGACATCGTGAGCCCGACAACCAGCATGACAAGCCAGTTGACGACCGCCAGAAAAATGCTGACGCTGGCGGCCTTGTTCGCGGTCTTAAAATCCTTGGCGCCCAACGATTTGGACACGAACGAGTTAACGCCCACTCCCGTGCCGCTTGCGATCGAGATCATGAGGTTCTGGACCGGGAACGCCAGCGACACGGCGGTCAGAGCGTTCTCGTTGATCTGCGCCACGAATATGCTGTCGACTATGTTATAGAGCGCCTGAACGAGCATCGAAATAATGATCGGGAGCGACATGGTGATGAGCAGCCGGTTGACCGGCATAACGCCCATCTTGTTCTCCCGCGCGGTGTTGTCTTTTGTCATAAAATCTCTCCTATCTGAACTCCTATATGTATATAACACAATATAAAATATTTGTCAACAGCCGAAAAATACAAAAATATTGACGGAGCGATTAAATTATGAGCAACGGCCTGATAAGCGACGGGGAAGGCTGGCTGGCTCTCATCAGGGAGAGAAACGCGACCTCGCATGTGTATGACGAAAAAGACGCGGACGAAATATATATGAGGATAAAGACCGGTCATATAAAATTATTTGATGATTTGCTTATAACGCTTTTAAAGTAGTGATTAGGATCCCCCCTCAGTCTGCGGACAAGCCGCAGCCAGCTCCACCGAGGGGGCGCCTTTTTTGCCTCCTCCCGGGAGGAGGTGGCGGACGCAAGTCCGTCGGAGGTGGGAACGTAGAGATAGGCGAATAAAACGGACGACCTCGCCCGCCCGTTTTTATCTTCCTCTGTATTTTTTCGGGGTGAGCTTGTACATAATTACCGCCAGGATCACCGAGGCGATCGTGTCGGGCACCTTTATCACAAACGCGCCGAACGTGCCGGACAGAAACGACCCGAATCCGCGCGACGCTGCGATCTCGGAAAAATAATTCTCCCAGTAAAGATTCGACACGCCGCCGATCTGCCAGTATTTCCAAAGCCCCGAAAGCAGCGTGGACGCCGCTATTATAAGCAAAGTCGAGATCACGATCCTGCCAAATCTCATGCGGTTCTCGCGGTCAAGCATGATCGCCGCCAGCAGCGCGGCCGCGGCCGACACGCTGTAGTACACCAGCGTTGTTGGGCCGTTGATGAATATGGCGCGGAAAAAGTTATTGATAAGCCCCACGATCAGACCCGCCGCGGGCTCCAGTATTATCGTGGCGGCTATCGCGCCCGTGACGTCCATACACAGAGGCGCCGAGATCCGCGTCATGCTCTCCTCCAATATCATATTGACCGCCACACAGATCATCATGATGAGCGCGTAGCGCTTTTGTTTAAAGGTCATACCGGAGAGAAATTCTTTTATTTTTTTCATGTTTCGCTTCCCTCCGTTTCCTCGGCCTTATCGGGGCCGTCCGATTTTTTCTCTTCCTTCTTGCCGCTTTCCTTGACAGTACCGTTGATCTCCTCCATAAATCCCGCGGTCACGATACCGGAGGGAAGAGCGATGACCGCGATGCCGAAGATCGAGGACACCATGCTTATCATCTTTCCTATGTTCGTCACCGGATAAATGTCGCCGTAGCCCACGGTGGTGAGGGCGGTCGTGGCCCAGTATATCGCGTCGTAGAACGTGTCGAACGTCTCGGGCTCGTTGATGAACATAGCAAGCGCCGACAGGAATATATATCCCAGAGCTATGAACAGCACCGAGAGCAGCGCCTTTTTTTCCCTCTCGAACACGCGCGTGACCATTCCGAACGATCTCGAATACTGCAAGACCTTGAATATCCTGAACATGCGCAGGATCCTGAAGGTCTGGACCAAAATGCCGAGAGACGGCAGTATGCACAAAAGTCCCACGATCGCCATCGGCGTGAACGGGTAGACGATAAACGCCCAAGGCTTGCCGTACTTGCTTCGGAAGTCGTGGACCATCCAGCGCATTATGTAGTCAAGGAACAGTATATACAGAGTGAAGGTTTCGATAGTGTCGAATATCGGGTACCAGGTCTTGAACATCAGCGGTATGATACTGATCACCGCCGCTATGCTGACCATCAACTCGTAGGCCCTGCCCACCCTGTTTCGGCTGTCCTTATTGAATATAAGCGAATATATGGTGTGTCTCATAATTTCACCTCGCGCGGGGATCACTTTGTGTTATGTGTAAAAAACCGTTGACTTTTTACGGAAAATATGGCATGAGTGTGTGCTTGCGGTTGCTTTTTATTCTCCATAGCTCTCCCGCCTCTTTTGAATTAGCCCTGCGCAAATTATATAATAAGGTGCCGATATTTGTCAATCAAGAAAGCAAAATTTTTTATTAAAAATTGCTAAAAATTAATTTTAATAAAAACAGAAAAACGGGTCAAAATAAAAGCGTTCCGAAATCGATTCGGAACCGGAGGTAAAAATGAAAAACGCCGTAATATCAGCATTGATTATAGCGTCTGTTTTAACCGCGAAAACCTACGTTCCCATTCTTTCTTTTGTCAGCGGAGAGGATGGGCGCGCTTATATCACCTCAAATAAGACGCTTTAGATCCCATCGGCCTTTTGTCCGCCCGCGGCCCATGGCTCGGGCGCGGGCGGACGGAAAGGCAGGAGAAATGGCAAGCTACATCATAAACGGCCCGGCGAAAAACTTCGGGGGCAGCGTGAAAATAAGCGGCTCGAAAAACGCGGCGCTGCCGATAATGGCGGCCGCCATGCTGAGCGGAGAAAAATGCGTTCTCAAAAATCTGCCGCGCCTGTCGGACACCGATGCCATGGCGGAGATAATGACCTCCCTCGGCTGCTCGGTCGAGCGGAAGGACGGCGACCTTGAGATCACAGCGGACATAAAAAAGCCGCGGCGCAAATGCGGCTACGAGCTGTTTTCCCGCCTGCGCGCGTCGGTGCTCATCATGGCGCCGCTGCTGGCGCGGTTCGGCAGGGCGAAGATACCCATGCCGGGCGGCTGCAAGATCGGCGCGCGGCCCATCGACCTGCACCTTAAAGGCTTTTCGGCGATGGGCGCCAGGATCAGACAGGGCCACGGCATGATCGACGCGTCGGCCCCGGACGGGCTTTCGGGCTGCCGGATCTATCTGGACTTCCCCAGCGTCGGCGCCACCGAGAACCTGATGACGGCCGCGTGTCTGGCAAAGGGCACAACGGTGATAACCAATGCCGCCAACGAGCCGGAGATAGCCGACCTGGCCGAATTTCTGAACAAAATGGGAGCCGAGGTCTCGGGCGCCGGCAGCGACACCGTGACGATTGAGGGCGTGAGCGCCCTGCGCGGCTGCGAGCATAAAATTATCCCCGACCGTATCGAGGCGGGGACGTTTCTTGTGTGCGCGGCGGGGCTCGGCGCGGGCATCAGGCTGGAGGACGCGCGGCCGCCGCACCTGAAATCGCTGCTTGCCAAGCTGAGCGAAATGGGCACGGACTGCGAGGCGGGAGCCGACTTTATCGAGCTGCGCCCGTCGGGCAGGCCCAAGACCGCGGACATAAAAACCATGCCGTATCCCGGCTTTCCCACCGACCTTCAGGCGCAGGCCACAGCGCTTCTGGCTACCTGCGAGGGCAGCGGCATGGTGGTTGAGACCATATTCGAGAACCGCTTCGCGCACATACCCGAGCTGCGGCGCATGGGCGCGGGCATCAAGACCGAGGGCAACGCCGCGTTTATCAACGGCGTGCGCCATCTGAGCGGCGCCGAGGTGAGCGCCACCGACCTGAGAGCCGGAGCCGCGCTGGTTACCGCGGCGCTCAAGGCGAGCGGCAAAAGCGTCATACACAACATAGAGCACATCGAGCGGGGCTATGAAAACTTTACCGAAAAGCTCCGCTCCCTCGGCGCCGACATTGAGCGCACCGATTAGACTATGTTCCCACCTCCGTCTTTTCGCCTTTGGCGAAAATCCACCTCCTCCCGGGAGGAGGCAAACGGGCGGATAATATCCGCCCCTACAGGTTTGGCGCAATTCGCGCGATTTGGCGATACAATATATCATCGACGCCTGTAGGGGCGGCAATCTGCCGCCCGTCCTATTCGCTATTCGCTAATCACTACTTTGCTGCGTTGCCGCTTTCCACTACCAGGCTTTCCTCGTACTCGGTGCCGTAGGTGTCCACCAATGTTTCCTCATAGTCGGTGTGGAAGAAGTTCTCCTCTCCCAGCGCAATGATCTCGTCGTTCAGCCATTTGAGCAGCGTGTCGTTGCCCTTGGTTACCGCGGGCGCGATGGTGTCGTTGCTGCCCAATGTGGGTATGCCGACGGTGTAGCCCGGGTTCTGGAGCGCGTAGGCTATGACCTCGGTGTTGTCGTTGGCCCATGCCGCCGCATTTCCGTTCTCCAGCGCGTTCTTGGCGTTGGCGTATGTATCGTATTTCTGGAGCTTGATCTCCGGGTTATTCTCGGTGAGGTAGGTCTCGGCGGTCGTGCCCGAGATAACTATTACCTCATCGTCGGCCGTGAGATCATCGAGGCTCGTGATAACTCTGCTGTCGGGCGAGACAACTCCCAGCGCCACGTTCATGTAGGGCAGAGCGAAGTCTACCTCCTCGGCTCTCTCGGGCGTCACCGTGAAGTTGGCGAGTATAACGTCGACCTTTCCGGTCTGGAGATACTCTATGCGGTTGGCCGCCTCGGTCGAGACGAAGTTCACCTTAACGCCAAGGTCCTCGCCTATGCGGTTCGCGAAATACACGTCATAGCCCTGGTACTCGCCGTTCTCGTCCACATATCCGAAGGGGTTCTTGTCGGAGAAAACGCCGATGTTTATCTCGCCGTCCTCCTTGATCTCGTCAAGGGTGCGGTACTTCGCCGATGTGTCCGCCTTGTCCGCGGCCGTGTCGGTGCTTGCCGTGTTTCCGCCGCTGCTTGAGCCGCAGGCCGCCAGCGCGAATACCATTGCCAGCGCCAGAATTACCGCCGCTATTCTTCTTAAATTTCTCATAGTTATTTGCTCCTTTCAAAATTAAAAATATTCAAAAATTGTTTCGCTCTGTCCGACTTGGGGCTTTCGAAGAACGTGTCGGGATCCGAGTCCTCGACTATTTTTCCGTTGTCGATAAACAGAACTCTGTCCGCTATCGCCCGCGCGAACTGCATCTCGTGGGTGACGATTATCATAGTTCGGCCCTGCCCCGCAAGGTCGAGCATAACGTCCAGCACCTCGCGGACCATCTCGGGGTCGAGAGCCGCTGTCACCTCGTCGAACAGCAGCAGCACCGGGTGCATGCACAGAGCGCGCACGATCGCCACTCTCTGTTTCTGTCCGCCCGACAGCTGGCGCGGATAGCTCTCCGCCTTGTCCTCAAGGCCGACACGCTTTAAAAGCTCCATGGCCTCGGCGCGCGCCTCGCTCTTGTTCCGCTTCTGCACCTTTAGGGGCGCCAGCAGGATGTTGTCGATAACGTTCATGTGGGGGAACAGGTCGTAGCTCTGGAAAACCATACCGATCTGCTGCCTCATTCTGGCGAGATTTTTGCTGCCGTACACCACAGGCTCTCCGCCGAGCTCCACGCTGCCGCCCTGTATCGGCTCAAGGGCGTTGATACATCGGAGCAGCGTGCTTTTGCCGCAGCCGCTGGAGCCCACCACGACTATTACCTCGCCGCGGCGCACATCAAAGCTGATGCCGTCAAGCACCGTGCCGCCGTCGAATTGTTTCACAAGGTCCTTCACTTTAAGCAGTACTTCGGCCATGGTCCTACCTCCATTTCTTTTCAAGATACCTCGCCAGCATGCTTATCGGCCAGCATATCATGAAATACATAATAAGCACGACCAGATAGATCCCGAAGGCGGCGTTGGGGCTCGACATACGGTTGGCCTCGATTATCTGCTGCGCCACCTTGAGCACCTCCACAACGCCTATCATCAGTATCAGGCTGGTGGTCTTTATCATTCTCGTCACAAGGTTTATCGAAAGCGGGATAAGCCTGCGCACCGTCTGAGGTATTATTATGTAAAAATACGTCTGAAACGGGCTGAGCGCCAGAGCCGCGCCGCTCTCGTACTGGTGCTTGGGTATGCTTATCAGCGCGCCCCGCACCAGATCGCCCATCTCGGCTGTTCCCCAGGCGGTGAACACTATCACCGAGGCGAGCTCTCCCGAGATGTCCCATCCGAAAGTTCGGGTGGAACTGAAAAATACAATGAACAGCAGCACCAACTGCGGCATTATCCTGATAAACTCAAGATAAATCCGGGTGACGGTCTTGGTTACCGGGTTTTTCCACGTCATGACTATGCCCAGAAGTATGCCCAGCGGTATGCTGAGCGCCACCGAGATGAGGCTGATCCTGACCGCGACCCACAGTCCGCCCAAAAGACGGAGCATGTTTTTGCCCTTGAACAATACGTCAAGACCCAAATCCGGCATAGCGCAGCCTCCTTTCGACATAGCTGCCCAATATCGACACCGGCAGAAGTATTATCAGATAAAACACTACCAGCAAAAACAGGCTCTCGGTGGTCTTGTAATACTGTCCTATCAGGTCTTTGGCGGTGAACATCAGGTCCATAAGGCTGATGGCGCTGAAAACGCTGGTCTCCTTGAGCAGGAATATGATGTTCGCCACAAAGGCGGGAACGCTGATCGAGACCGCCTGAGGCAGTATCACGTACCTGAGCGCCTGCGACCTTTCCATTCCGAGGCTGAGCGCGCTCTCGTTCTGGATGGGCTCCACCGCCTCAAGGCCGCTCCTGAACGCCTCGGCCATATAGCTTCCGCCCAGAAACGCCAGACCGAG
Source organism: uncultured Monoglobus sp. (assembly GCA_947585115.1). Taxonomy (GTDB): domain Bacteria; phylum Bacillota; class Clostridia; order Monoglobales; family Monoglobaceae; genus Monoglobus. The sequence continues at coordinate 8,880 of CANPWW010000033.1, read as the reverse complement.
AACCCCGCAGAACTGCGCGCTCATGGCGACGCCAACTTTAGGCAGGGCGTAGTATATGAAAAACAGCTGGATAAGCAGCGGAGTGTTGCGGCTTATCTCAATATATACAATAACAATTTGTCTCAGAACCGGCACTTTGAAATAAAGGGCCGCCGCGCACAAAAACCCGACCGCGATCGACAGCGCAATGCCGATCAGACCGATCTTGACGGTCAGCAGAGCCGCGGTCTCATACAACGGGAGATATTTCAGGATAAAATCCCAATTCATTAAATCACCTGCCAATTGTCTCTGAATACTATTGTATGATATTATATACGGTTTTTTCCAAATTGTCAAGAATATTCTAACAGTATTAGCATAGTTTGTCAATAGGTTTTATAGGTATTATATCGCCGCGCTCAAATGTTTTGTAAAATTTAATAAAATTTACGCAGATTTTTCTTGCATTTTTGTTTTGGTTGTTATATAATTATTTATAATAGTAAATTTAAGTCAGGAGGCGTATTATGGACGAGAGCACCTTCGGGGATTATATAACGGTCCTCGCCGAGGAGGACGGGGTCACGATCATCGGACTGACCCGCGGCAGGGACACAAAGTTCCACCACACGGAAAAGCTTGACAAGGGCGAGGCGTATATCGCCCAGTTCACCGAGAACACCTCGGCGATCAAGATCAGAGGAAAAGCAAAACTTTATACAAAAACAGGAATAATAAATGTAGGGGAGGTAGACAAATGACAAGAAAAACCAAAATCATCTGCACCCTGGGTCCCGCGACCGACGACCCGGAGGTGCTGAGAAAGCTGATGCTGGGCGGCATGAACTGCGCCAGGATCAATTTTTCACACGGCACGCATGAGGATCACCTTGTCCGCATAAACGCGGTCAAGAAAATGCGCGAGGAGCTGAATCTGCCCGTGGCTCTGCTGCTTGACACAAAGGGCCCCGAGGTCAGGACCGGCGACTTCAAAGAGGGAAAGGTAATGCTCGAGGCGGGCCAGACGTTCACGCTCACGCCCAAAAAGGTCATGGGCGACGAGAAGCGCTGCATGATAACGTACAAGCATCTTGCCGAGGACGTGCGTCCCGGCGACAAGGTCCTGATCGACGACGGTCTGATCGAGATGGTGGTCTCAAACGTCAAGGGCGGCGACGTGATCTGCGAGGTCATGAACGGCGGCCCGGTCAGCAATCACAAGGGCATCAACGTGCCCGGCATCGAGCTGAGCATGGACTACATGAGCGAGAAGGACGAGGCGGACATCAAGTTCGGCATTGAGCAGGACTTTGATTTTATCGCGGCGTCGTTCGTGCGCTCCGCCTTCGACGTGCTTGAGATCAAGCGCATCCTCGAGCAGAACGGCGGAGAGGACATACAGATCATCTCAAAGATCGAGAACAGACAGGGCGTTGACAACGTTGAGTCGATACTCAAGGTCAGCGACGGAATCATGGTCGCCAGAGGCGACATGGGCGTTGAGATCTCGTTCGACGAGCTGCCCGCCATTCAGAAAAAGCTTATCCAGCAATGCTACAGCGCGGGCAAGATGGTTGTCACCGCCACGCAGATGCTGGACAGCATAACCTACAATCCGCGCCCGACCCGTGCCGAGATATCCGACGTTGCCAACGCGGTGTACGACGGAACCTCGATCGTTATGCTCTCGGGCGAGACCGCGGTGGGCAAGTACCCCGTACGCGCTCTCAGGACAATGGCGCAGATATGCAACAAGACCGAGGAGAAGATCGACTACATAGCGCAGTTTGAATCGCGGCACATCGAGCAGTCGCCCAGCGTTTCGAACGCGATCAGCCACTCTTCCTGCACCACCGCCCACGATCTGGGCGCCACCGCGATCATCACGGTGTCCAAGTCGGGCTACACGCCGCGCCAGATAGCGGCCTACAGACCCAGCTGCCCGATAATCGCGGGAACCATGAGCAAGAAGGCGTGGCGCCAGCTCAACCTGAGCTGGGGCATAACCCCGATCCTGACCGAGATGAAGAACACCAGCGACGAGCTGTTCACCCACGCGGTAGAGTGCGCGGTCGAGGAGACCGATATCGTCAAAAAGGGCGACGTTGTCGTTCTGACTGGCGGATCGCCCCTCGGAATCAGCGGCACGACCAACGTGCTAAAGGTCCAGCTGGTGGGCGATATGCTGGCGTCGGGCCAGAGCATCTCCACCAATTCGGTCAGCGGCAAGGTTTGCGTAGCGGCCAACAGCAACGAGGCGCTCAAGAACTTTGAGGACGGCGACATACTGGTTATCCACGAGACCAACAACGAGCTTATATCCCTTTGCAGACGCGCCTCGGCCATCATCACCGAGGTTGGCGGTGCAACGTCCCACGCGGCGATCGTGGGCATGACGCTGGATATTCCCGTGCTGGTCGGCGTTGACGGAGCCACCAAGCTGCTCAAAAACGGCACGACCGTGACTATCGACGGCCCCAGAGGTCAGGTATATTCGGGCGTCGCCAAGATAATGTAACGCGTTAAGAGGCGAGTTTTAATTGTTCAGGACCAAGATAACGGTGCGCTACGCCGAGACCGACAGTATGGGCGTCGTGCACCACTCAAGATATTTTCCGTGGTTCGAGGTAGGCAGGACCGAGTTTTTCAAAACCTGCGGAATGTCCTACCGTGAAGTTGAGGAGCGGGGCGTGCTGCTGCCGCTCCTTGACTGTTATGCCAAATTTATCCGCGGAGCCAGGTACCAGGATGACGTGTGGATAGAAGTCAGCCTCAGACGGCTGGGCGCCGCCAAGTGTATTTTCGATTATAAGATAATACGCTGCGAGGACGAGTGCCTCCTCGCCGAGGGGTACACCACCCACGGCTTCACCGACAGGGATTTCAAACCCCTCAACCTCAAGAAAAAGCACCCCGAAATATACGCCGCCATTGAAAGTTTGATAACGTAGTGATTAGCGATTAGTGAATAGTGAATAGAGCGGGCGGCAGATTGCCGCCCCTACAAGTGCTGACGATATATCGTGTTGCCAAAACGCGCGAATTGCGCCCAACCCGTAGGGGCGGATATTATCCGCCCGTTTGGCGCCCCCCTCGGGGGAGCTGTCGGGCAACGCCCGACTGAGGGGGGATCCTAATCCCTAGTCACTATTTCCTAGTCCCTACGTTCCCACCTCCGTCAGGCTTGCGCCTCATGTCCGCTCACGTTAATGATTTGTGGCCTCGTTTATTTGTACAAACGAAATACGTTAGTGCCACGAACCCGCTTCGCGGCTCCGGCCGCAGCCACCTCCTCCCGGGAGGAGGCAAATTCGGATAGGAGCCCCTCGGAGGAGGCAATAAATAGGCCCTCTTATTCTTCCAGCATCATATCGATTATCTTATCCTCAATTGCGGCATAGTCGCATTTTTCTTTTTCAAAATTATTAAATTTTTTACGCGCGCTATATTTATTATAATTTTTATTTGTTTTGTTTTGTTTATTTAATGTTCGCGCATATGGCTCGGACTGTGCCGCGGAGTGTGTCGCGGAGTGCGCTCGGGGTGTGTCGCGGACTGTGTCGTTTAAAACGACGCACTCCCCTCTTTCAGAAAACGGTATGACCTCGTATTCGGTGCATCTGTTGGCGCCCCGCTCCCGAAAATCTATCAGTCCGTGCTGTTTTAATGTGTTCCTGGCTCTGTATATGGCGTCCTTCTTGAGTCCGGTTTTCAGTTCCAGTGTTTGAATCGGCACCGCGAAACTCTTTTTCCATCTCAGTTTGTTGTTTATGTGCATAAGCGCGTACCATAAAACAATCACCGACGATGGGGATGGGTTTTCATCCAGCCAATTGTTAAACTCCAGAATCTCAGTCAAGTAGTTCACAAAGCCTCCTCCTTTCGTATTTTATTTCTGCCTGTATTTTAACTCAAATCGTGTGCCGCGGAGTGCCAAGCTCGGAAAAAGGCGGACGGAGGTCTTGTTTGTCGGCTTATTTTAAATAATGTATTGACTTATACGGCGCATAAGTGTTATAATATTTTTAATGGGAAACTTTGTTTCCGCAAGCAATATTTATTTGGAGTGATACATTTGAACAAAGGAAGGATTACCCACACTCCCACCGGACTGGCGGACGTGCTGTGCGACGAGTGTGAGCTGAAACTTCGGATAGAGAACAAGGCGATGGAGGTGTTCGGTTCGTTCGGCTACAGGCCCGTGCGGACGCCCACCTTTGAATATTTTGACGTGTACAACGTGACGACGCCGACCCGGGCGGAGCACATGTTCAAGTTTTTCGACACCAACGGCCGCATGCTGGCGCTCCGCCCCGACATAACCACCTCGGTGGCGAGAATGATAGCCACCAAGGCCAAAAAAGAGGACTTCCCGATACGCGTGTCGTACCTCGGCAGCGCGTTCCGCAATGAGGAGAATTTCAGCCGCGCGCGCCAGAGGGAGTTCACCCAGACGGGCGTTGAGCTGATCGGCGACAAGAGCCCCTCGGCCGACGCGGAGGTCATCGAGATCGCGATCAAGACCCTCAGGGAATCGGGGATAAAAAATTTCCAGATCGACCTTGGGCAGGTGGAATTTTTCAAGGGTCTGGTGGAGCAGGCCGGGCTTTCGGACAGCGAGAGCGACATTCTGCGCCGCCACATCAACGACAAGGATTTCATCGCGGTTGAAAACGACCTGAGCGAAATGGGCGTGGACGGCGACATGCGGCAGAGGTTCGCGTCGCTTTCGACCATGTTCGGCGGAATCGAGATAGTGGACGCGGCCATCGACGACAGGAATTTGAACCGCCGCTCGAAGGACGCGCTTATAAACCTCAAGGAGGTCTACTATATCCTGACCCAAAAGGGGCTTGACAAATACGTCTCGTTCGATCTGGGAATGGTGCAGAACATCGACTACTACACAGGAATAATAATCCGCGGATTTACATACGGCGTGGGCTTTCCGGTATGCAGCGGCGGCAGATACGACGGGCTGCTGGAAAAATTCGGCAGGGACGTTCCCGCCACAGGCATCGCGGTCGGAGTGGAGCGCGTGCTTGAAACGCTCTATGACGAGGAGCGCGGAGAGGATACGCGGCGGGACAGCGAGTACGTGACCGTGGCGCTTGCCAAGGGACGGCTGGCCGAGCTGTCGGTGGACATATTCGAAAGGATCGGCTTTGACGTGAGCGAGCTCAAAGAGGAGAGCCGCAAGCTCATATTCACCGACGAGAAAAATAAGATAAAATTCATTCTGGTAAAGGCCTCCGACGTGCCCACCTATGTGGAGTACGGCGCGGCGGACATGGGCGTCGCGGGAAAGGACACGCTGCTTGAGAGCGACAAGAATCTCTACGAGGTCCTTGATCTGGGCTTCGGCGCCTGCAAAATGGCGGTCGCGGGGCCGAGGGAGCTCAAGGGCAGCCTTGGCAGCCGCAACATCACGAGGGTCGCCAGCAAATATCCCGACATCGCCCGCGAGTATTTCCAGAAGGTCAAGGGCAGAACGGTCGACATCATAAAGCTGAACGGCTCGGTGGAGCTCGGCCCGCTGGTCGGCCTTTCGGAAGTCATCGTGGATATCGTGGAGAGCGGCAAGACCCTTAAAGAGAACGGGCTCGAGGTGCTTGAAGACGTGTGCGCGCTGTCGGCGCGGCTGGTGGTCAACCGCGTCAGCATGAAGCTCAAGCGCGACAAAATAATGGACATCATACTGAGGGTAAAGGGGGAGATCTCGAAGTGACGATTTATCCCGCAATTGACATAATAGACGGAAAATGCGTGCGCCTCAAAATGGGCGACTACTCGCAAAAGACCGTGTTCGGAGACGATCCGCTCGCGGTCGCAAAGGAGTGGGAACGCCTCGGCGCGAAGTTTATCCACATCGTCGATCTGGACGGCGCCCGCTCGGGAGACATGCCGAACTTTGACCTGATTTCAAAAATCGCCAAGTCGGTCTCGGCGAAGATCGAGGTGGGCGGCGGAATACGGGACATGACCGCGGTAGACCGCTATCTTGAAGCCGGAGTGCGCAGAGTTATCCTGGGCACGGCGGCGCTCAGAAATCCCGCCTTCGCCCGCGCCGCGGCTCAGAAATACGGCGATCGCGTGGCGGTCGGGATAGACGCCAAGGACGGCAAGGTCGCGGTGAGCGGCTGGGAGGAAGTCAGCTCGGTCGACGCGGCGGAGTTCGCCAAAGAGATGGAGCGCGCCGGAGTCAGGACCATAATATACACCGACATAGCCACCGACGGAATGCTGAGCGGTCCCAATCTCAAGGCCATGGAGGAAATGGTAAACGCCGTGGACATAGACGTTGTGGCGTCGGGCGGAGTCTCAAAGCTCGAGGACGTGGCCGCCCTCAAAAAGACAGGCGTTGAGGGCGCGATAATAGGCAAGGCGCTTTACACAAAGGACATAGACCTCAGCCAAGCGCTGGCCGAGGCCGAAAATACAGAAAAGGACGTGAAACATATGGACATCATTAAAGCGGATTTTATAAAAGACTTAAAGTTTGACAAGGACGGACTTATCCCGGCCGTGGCGCAGGACAGCGTGAGCGGCGAGGTGCTTATGCTGGCCTACATGAACGCCGACAGCATAAGGGAGACGGTAAAGACAGGCCACGCCACCTATTTCAGCCGCAGCAGACAGCAGCTTTGGGAAAAGGGCGCGACCAGCGGAAACTTTCAGGACGTGGTCGAGATGTATGTTGACTGCGACCAGGACGCTATCGTGCTTAAAGTAAAGCAGACCGGAAACGCCTGCCACACCAACAACCACTCCTGCTTCTACCGCAGGGTCAAGGACGGCAGGCTGGAGGAGATCCCCACGGGCACCGCGGCGAAGCCGGGCATACTTTATGATGTTTATAACGTCATAGTCGACCGCGTGAACCACCCCAAAAAGGGCTCCTACACCAACTACCTTTTCGACAAGGGCATAGACAAGATGCTCAAAAAGGTCGGCGAGGAGGCCTCGGAGGTCATTATCGCGTCGAAGAATTACGTGAAGTCCGAGGTGCAGTACGAGACCGCCGACCTGCTGTATCACCTGTCGGTGGTGCTGGTGGAGCAGGGCCTCACATGGGATGACATATTTGTTGAGCTGCAAAAAAGATACAAATAATATAAAAATTTAATTTATTAGGAGGAATGAAAAATGATCGGTATTGAGCATATCTGTATCTGCGCGAAAGACACAGCCGCGCTGAAGGACTGGTACATGGACATGTTCGGCTGGAAAGTTGTGTATGACAACGGCAAGGGCACGTTCTTCTTAAAGGCGGACGACGACGGAATGATCGAGTTCCAGAAGTCCGACATAGAGGGCGCCAAGGACGAGATGAAGACGATAGGCATCCGCCACATCGCCATCTCGGTAGACGACTTTGACGGCATGGTTGAAAAGCTGAAGGGCGCGGGAGTGAAGGTTCTGATAGACGCGGCGGTAAGCGCCAAGGGTATCGGCACCATGTACTTCGAGGACCCGGACGGCAACATCCTGCACATTATCCACAGAGTGACGCCGCTTTAAGGCGGATAACGCGAAACGGTTTTCAAGAGGGGGACGCGGAGGTCCGCGCCCCCCGAAATTTACGGAGCGTTTATAAATTGCTATTATGTTAAAACAGAATTATACCTCGACTGATTTGAAGGCCATGAGCTATGATGAACTTAACGAGCTTTCGGCCGAGATCAGAAATTTCATAATTTCCGCGGTGTCGCGCCGCGGCGGGCATCTGGCCTCGTCTCTGGGCGCGGTCGAGCTGACCGTCGCGCTGCACAGGGCGTTTGACATCGGCGGCGAAGACAGCATAGTCTGGGACGTGGGCCACCAGAGCTACGCCCACAAGATCCTCACCGGCAGAGGCGGGGATTTTAAAACGCTGCGCAGATTCGGCGGTCTCAGCGGTTTTCCCAAATACGAGGAGGACAAGCGCGACACGTTCAACACGGGCCACAGCTCGACCTCGATCTCGGCGGCTTTCGGCATCGCCAAGAGCAAGGAGCTGAGAGGCGAAAATGGCTCGAGCATAGCGGTCATCGGCGACGGCGCCATGACGGGCGGCATGGCCTACGAGGCCTTGAATCACGCGGGGCATAATTCCGAAAACCTGATAATAGTGTATAACGACAACGGCATGTCGATATCGAAAAACGTGGGCGGCATTTCCCGCGCGATGAAAAAGCTCAGGAACGCGGAAAAATATTTAAAGTTCAAGGGCGATGTCAAGTCGGCGCTCGACAATATTCCCATACTGGGCGCGCCCACCAAAAAAGGCCTGAGCCGCGTTAAAAACGACATCAAAAATATGATGGTCGAGAGCAGCGCGCTGTTTGAGAGCATGGGATTTTTCTATATGGGCCCGGTGGACGGCCACGATATAGAGCATCTGGAGGCGGTGTTCGAATACGCCAAGACCGCGACCAAGCCCGTGTTTATCCACGTGCGCACCAAAAAGGGCAAGGGCTATCCGCCCGCCGAGGCCAATCCCGACCTGTACCACGGCGTGGGCAGCTTTGACATAAAGAGCGGAAAGCTGAAAAAAAGCGCGGGCGGCGAGAGCTGGTCAAGCCTTTTCGGCGGGATCCTGTGCGAATTCGCGGAGAGCGACAAGAGGATAGCCGCCGTGACAGCGGCGATGCCCGACGGAACGGGGCTCAAAAATTTCGCAAAAAAATACCCCGAGCGGTTTTTCGATGTGGGGATAGCCGAACAGCACGCCGTCACTTTCTCGGCGGGTCTGGCGAGAGGCGGCATGAGGCCTGTTTTCGCGGTGTATTCCACGTTTTTGCAGAGGGCCTACGACCAGCTGCTGCACGACGTCTCGCTGCAGAAGCTGCCGGTCGTGCTGGCGGTCGACCGCTCGGGCCCGGTGGGCGGAGACGGAGAGACCCATCAGGGCGTGTA
>CANPWW010000032.1 GCA_947585115.1 uncultured Monoglobus sp. | reverse complement strand
GCCGTTCTCGACTCGTCGGTCAACATTCTGAAGAATATAGTCGCTACCTCGTCGCGTGCTATGTTGTTCTCGGGTCTAACGTCGCCCTCGGGATAGCCCACGATGTACGCGAAGTGATCCTTATCGTTCAGCGCCGGATTCGCGGGCTCGGCCGACGCTCCCGCCGCGGGCGCCGCTGTGGGCGCGGGCGTTGCTGTCGGCGATGTGCCGCCTGTTCCGAACGAGCTTCCGCCGATACCGCCGCCTCCGCCGGTGCTTCTGGCTTTCCATACAGCGTAGAGGATCTCGCCCTCATCGGGAATAGCGAACGTGTCGCTTGCCGCGTAGTCGGGAACGCTCGACGCGGGGTCTTTGGCCCAGCCGAGGAAGTTGTAGCCCGATCTTGCGGGTATCTCGCTCGTTACCGTTACCGTCTCGCCTCTTGAATACTCCCGGCTGTCAACGGGCGGTTTTGCCGTTGTGTCATAGTTCAGATCATAGAGAACCTGCTTATAGTCGGGTATATTGTCGGGATATGTCACAGCCGAAGGCTCTTTTGTCGCTCCGGGTTCGGGTGTGGTTCCCGGCTCCGCGGATTCCTCCGGAGGCGTTACTCCGGTGCTGCCGCCGATTATATCGATCGCCCATACCGCGTATACCGTGATATCGCTGTCGGCGAATGTTACCGAATCAATGATTCCGGCTTCCGCCTCTTCCGCCGCGTTGGTAACGATATTCTTAACAGGCGTCAGGCTCCAGCCTATGAACTTTGTCTGATATCTGCTGAGACCGCTGCCGTCCTTGAGCGCCGCGGTGCTGCCGCTTACGTAGCCGTCCTCCTGTGCCGGAACATCTCCGCTGCCGCCGTTTGCGTCATAAATCAGCTTATATGCCGCGGGAGCTTCTGTGGGTGCCTCTGTAGGCGCTTCTGTGGGCGCTTCTGTGGGTGCCTCTGTAGGCGCCGCCGTCGGTGCTTCTGTGGGCGCCTCTGTAGGAGCTAACGTCGGCGCTTCCGTAGGTTCGGTTGTGGGCTCGGTCGTGGGCTCAATTGTGGGCTCGGTCGTGGGCTCAATTGTGGGCTCGGTCGTGGGCTCAATTGTGGGCTCGGTCGTAGGCTCAATTGTGGGCTCGGTCGTAGGCTCAGTCGTAGGCTCAATTGTGGGCTCAGTCGTAGGCTCATCACTCGGCTCCGCCGAAGGCTCATCACTCGGCTCTGCCGAAGGCTCATCGCTGGGCTCTGCCGAAGGCTCATCGCTCGGCTCCGCCGAAGGCTCGGATTCCAGATAATCGGGAATACCGTTATTGTTTGTGTCAGCCGCCCATACCGCGTACAATGTTCTGTCCTTGGTGCCCATAGCGAGCTTTATATTTGTAGTGTCCACGGGCGTGCCGTCCTTGGGAGTTAAGTCTGTAAAGGATTTTGCGTTTTCACCAAAGTCGGGCGCCGCTGTTAACACCTTATTATTAATATTCTCGGGTATTGTATCACCGTCCTCAACAGCGTACCAACCGATAAATACCGCGTCTGTCTTTGTGAGACCGTCGCCGCCCGCGATCGGAACGCCATATGTCTCAACGAACGCTTCATCGTTGCCGGGTGTGCCTTTGTTACTTGTGTCCACATAGCCTTCATTGTTCTCGGCAATTCCGTCATCAGCCACGGGAGGCTTATTTCCATCGTTGTACAAGCCGCCGTTTAAGTCATACAGATGCTTGTGGAAGATATTTACGGTTACATTACGATATGCGAACGTGTGCTCACTGGTGTCACTTCCTATTGACAGGTATTCCGCGCAGAAAGTCGCGACTCCGTTACCCAAAATATTGATGAGATCAGTGGTATAAGCTCTATTCATCTCGTAATCAACAGTGCCGCCCGTATTGGATTTTGCCTGAGGATTTGTGTTATTCTCATCAAGCTTCGCATACTTCATTATTCCGGTGTTGATAGCATCTCCGGCTTTATTTTGTGCATCAAAAGTTACATTATATATTGGCGTAAGCGTATCGGCCATGATCACGCCGACATTTATGATCGCCTTATTTACCTCGCTGTAACCCTTTTCCTGATCGAGCGCTCCGGCATGTTTTGCTGCAATACTGTGCGTCGGAGACGTGGGAGTCTTGGGATCGAGAAGATAGTCTGAGAACACCGGCTCGCCGCTGTCTTGATATTCGGACACAAGCTGAGTTACTCCCGCTTCTATGAGTTCCAGCGGAACATCAAAGCCGAAAGGCGTGTAGGACGATATTCCGGGACCCGTGTGGGGATACTTTTCGTCAGTCTCTTTATAGAGATACTGGTCTATAACGATTTTACCAACACCAGTCGCTTTAAGGAATGCGGACGATGAAATCCTTGTCATGTTCTTAGGTATTTCAAGCACGCCGACAGTTGCAGTATTTTCGTCGGTGCCCTTAATCGTTTCTTTTGATGATTGATTGAGCACACGAGCCTCAAACGCAACATCCTCAATAGTCAGCAGTGATTCGGGCAGCACCAGATCTTTAATTTCAAAATTTGCGTAATATTTCTTATTCTTTTTGTCAAACTCACAACCGAAGGCTCTGTATCCTATCTTCTCAACAGTAGAATCTTTACCGCCGAAATCGATCTCTCCTACATACAAACCGTAGAACGCGGAATCATTGATGTTTTTAATTTTCGGAGGAATAACAAGCTTGCCTATGCCGTGTTCATTCGAGGCTTTGTCGCTGTTAAGATGAGTGTTATAATCCGTGCTCAATATGGGGGTGTTTTCCTCGGGCTGCGCTATTCCCGTGATTTGTATTGTTACAGGCTCCGATGTATCCGGATCTGTGTAAGTAAGCTCTGTGGGAATAGTAAGCGTTTTGGTTGAGCCGACATCAGAGCCCAGATAGTACACAATATCTCCGGTCTTTCTGTTGAACTGCCATTCTTTCTTTGTGTCCGTCACGGTATATGGCGTGTCTTTTTCGCCGTTCTTATAATTAATCGTGGCGTAATACGCGCCGAACGGGTGAGCCGCCATTTCCGTCTCGTCAGCCGGCTTATCGCCAACATTCTGAACGCCGTATACGGAATCTATCTTCGTGCCTTTCATGTCAATTTCGGTAAGAGCGTTGCAGCGCGAGAATCCGCCGCGATCGATTCTCAAAGAAATATCGGTTTGGTTGTTCTGAGAATGATCCACCCCATCCTTGTCTACAGTTTTAAAGGTAACCTTAGGCAGCTTATCGCACTGGCGGAACGCCCAATAATCGATCTCTCTTAAAGTTGAGGGCAGGGTCAGTTCCGTCTTCAAGCCCTGGCATTGGCGGAACGCGTAAACTCCTATTTTCGTAACGCCCTCGGGTATCACGACTTTCGTCATGGGCTTCGCGTACCAAAAAGCGTTGTCGGGGATCTCGGTAATCTCGGATATACCGCTCAGATCAATTTCACCGAGAACATCATTCATAGGCAATGAGCCGAAAGCTCCGTCCGCCAAGCCTTTAACATTGATCGTGCCGCCTTTTCCGTCAGAAACTTCATCGGGTACATTGATAACCAGCTTGCCGCTTGCGTTAATGCTTCCTTCTTTTCCGTCCGTGGTTGTAATATATTTGTACGGACTTTCGGCAAGCTGTACCGAATTATCGGAATCAAGCGAAAGACTTGCGGTAGAGATCGGATTGTCAGCGATTAATTCAAGGAAGTAAGCTGCGAGCCTTGTACCAGTATCTTTTTGAATTGTATAAGCCGTATTCGATGTGACCGGAAATACCACTAAATAACGGCTGTTAGCTTCCAAATCACCATCTTTATATTCCGCGAGACTGTATTTTCCATCGGCCAATGTCTCCGTATATCGTTTTACATAATATTTACTCTCTGGAGAACCTGTCACCTTTAAAGCGTCATTATTTAACGTATTATCATTGTTAAGCACAACAACGCAAAAGCCATCTACACCAGAGGTAAATTCGATTTTTCCGGAGCCGTCAATTTTCAAACCATTTGTAGAGGTTTTTCCTTTATATGTTATGTCTGCCGCTTTACCACCACCGGAAACAGTTATTCCTCCTTCAGCACCTGTATTGGCTATAGCATAAATTCCTGCTGCCACAGGTGTTCCGGGCTCAAGTGTAGGCTTAGCCGGCTCGGGAGTCCCTTCGCTGCTGCCGCCTCCGCCGCCTTCGCCGCCGGAGCCGCCGCTCAGCGACTGCTTTACATAATATCTGTAGTCATTTTTGTCGTTATCATAAGATGTGTCTGTTACAAGTTTTTTACTACCGGTATCGTATGTAACGTTTGTCTTAAGTCCGTAGACAAGTCCGGTATCGGGGTCGATTATAAACGGCGAATCGTTGTCATAAAACTTGCTGCTTTGGTTCCAGCCGATATAGCCCTTGATATTTCCCCAGGGAGCGCCGTCTATCTGATTGGGAAGAAAATCCGCGCAGTCTATAAACAACTCAACATCAATATTTGAAAACGCCTGTATTCCTATTGTTTCTACGCTCTTGGGTATCTTTATGTATTTCAGCGCGTCGCACTCATAAAAAGCTCTCGCGCCGATCGACGTTAAAGCGTCGCCCTCGGGCAGAGTTATATTCGCCAATTCGCTGCAGTTATAGAAACAGTTCTCCGGAATTGCCGGCAGGTTTTTGGGCAGCTTCACGGTCTTAAAATTCGTATTGTTGCCGTTAAAGCAGCCGAGACCCAGTTCGATTACCGAATCGGGAAGTTCGATCGATTCAAAAGCGTTTGACGCGAAAGCTCTGGCGCCGATCTTGGCAATTTTGCAGGGATTATCGGTATCGCCCGCGAATTTAACCTCGGTCAGCTCGCAGCCTGAAAAAGCGTCGTCCGCTATAGCGACAACGGGATGCTTTACAACATTATTCTCTTCTGCCGTGCCGGTCTGAAGATACGAGGGGATCGTTATCTTCAGAGGCGAACCCTTTGAGCCTTGAACATACTTATAAGAAGTTATAATGGCGTTGCCTTGATCGTCAAGCTCCGCGATGATCCAGTTCAGGATCTCATCATCGCCGCTGTCGTCCGCCTTTGTTGCCGCGCCGTTGCTGCCGGTAAACACCACATCGGTGTCTGCCGCTAAGGCGATATCGGAGTTAGGCTGACCCCCCCCCCGATGCAAAAACAGCCATGCCGGGCAGGGTGGTCATAACAAGCATGACCGCCAGCAGCAGTGCCATCAGTTTGTTTGTCTTTTTTGTCATATAACATCTCTCCTAACCTGATAAAATTTTAGCAATCATATAATATTGCTATGTTATGCTAAACTACATTATAGCATTATTGCGATAAGTTTGCAATAGTTTTTTCACAATTTTTATCGTAAAATAGAAGAGATAACATACAAAACGCAAAATTAGTGTATTAAATACATGATTTTTGCTCCGCTGACACAAAAAAACCGCCCGTGACACAGGCAGCCATGGGCGGATATTATCCGCCCATCCTATTCGCTATTCGCTAATAACTAATCACTATGTAAAGTTCCCCCTTGACAAAAGGGGGAACGAATGCTATAATAATACTAACGGCACTGCTTATGCGGTACAGCCTTTAACGATTACTATTATATAACCGTCTCAGCGCTATTTTCGAGACGGTTATATTACTGTCTTTGCGAAGATTGCAAAGAAAATATGTATCAGCAATACTATAAAAAGTATTCTAAGCGCATACTTCATCAGCAACGCCTCCTTAATTTCACATAAGCATTCACCTATGTGGGAGGCTGTACCGCTCTACTTTACCGCTTTTCTATTTAGCATTGTGATTATATCACATTATAACGCGTTTTTCAAATTAAGAATTTGTTACAAAAACTCGCAAAATGCCATAGGGCGGACGACCTCAACCGGCCGTCCGTCCCCAAGGGGCGAGCCTATTTCCTCCCCCCCTCAGTCGGGCTTTGCCCCATATCCGCTCACGTTAATGATTTGTGGCCCCGTTTATATGTGCAATCGGAATACGATAGTGCCTCGAACCCGCTAACGCGACTCCGGCCGCAGCCAGCTCCCCGAGGGGGCGCCGGGACGTCGAGGGCGCCGCCCCCTACGGGTTTGGGCGCCTATTTTAGCAGTCCCATACAAACGTTAGTTTTCAAAATCGAATTTGTCGGCGTTGCGCTTTTTGAATTCCTCGTAGATCCTGTCGGCCAGCTTTTCGTCGGTTACCTGGCTCAGGCAGTCCTCGCTGTTTTCGTCCTTGTCGATCTTAAACAGCGCGATCTCGGTGACCTCGGTCTCGTCGTCGTCATAGGGAATGCAGACGATGTAATCGTCGTCGCCCACGCGCACGGTGTCGAGGTGCTCAAAGGGCACAGTCTCGCCGGTCTCGTCGTCGATCAGGTCGATAACGTAGGGATTTTCTTCATTATAATTTGTGTTTTCGCTCATGATTTTTGCTCCTTTTTATATAATATTGTATGTTGTGTTGATAGTTTGCCTCCCTCTCCGTCGCCTTCGGCGCCACCTCTCCCTCCTAAAGGAGGGCGAGGCTGATTTGTGAGTCTTATTTGCTGTCGAGGTAGCTCTCAAGGATTATGGCGGCGGATATGCTGTCGACAGCGTTTTTACGCTTTTTGCCCCTAACATTGGTGACGTTCATCAGGCGGTGCGCCGAGACCGTCGTCAGTCTCTCGTCCCACAGGATCACCGGAATGTCCGCCAGCTCGCGTATTTTTTCGGCAAGGCGCTCGGTGCGCTCGGCGCGTATGCCCGGAGTGCCGTCCATATTTTTCGGATAGCCCAGAATTATCTCGCCCGCGCCGTGCTGTTTGGCAAGCTCCGCGGCGTGCGCCGCCACCTTGTCGAGGCTTCCGGATTTGAAATGTTCAAGGGTCCGCGCGCCGAAGCCCAGCTCGTCGGACACGGCGAAGCCCGTGCGACTGTCGCCGAAATCTATTCCAAGTGATCTCATGATTTTTTCCTTTCGTTGTGGGTTAATATGACCCCTCTCAGTCACCTTCGGTGACAGCTCTCCCCAAGGGGCGAACCTATTCCCTCCTCAGTCGGGCTTTGCCCCATATCCGCTCACGTTAATGATTTGTGGCCCCGTTTATACGTGCAATCGGAATACGATAGTGCCTCGAACCCGCTAACGCGGCTCCGGCCGCGGACAGCTCCCCCGAGGGGGCGCCTTGTGGAACGCCGCCTCGACTATTATTACATTCTATAATACCATTATGTAATAAAAAATACAAGAAAAATTTTGAAAATCACATAATAAAGCGGTTTTCGGGGATAAGGTCGAGGGGCGAGTACTCGCTTTCGCGGGGCTTATCGTTATGCTCGCGGGGCGGGATCGGGCAGAGCATCAGAAAATACTTAAGCTCGTCGTATAAATGGTCCTCCTGCTTGGTGTCGACGTCCTCGGGGCTTGTCTCGTCGTATTTGAGCTGCGGCAGCGTTCTGATCATTCCGGGGCATCTGCCCTCGAAAAAATATATCATCGGCAGGCCCTCGCCGTCGAACGCCAGGCGGTAGTGCACCTGCATCTTGCCCGCCAGACGGTTGTTGTTTCCCTTTTCGAAATACACGCCGCGGCGCTCCATCATATCGGCTATGCTGCCCTCGATGCCGCCCGTGGCGTTCCATATGGCCGGGTCGGCAACGCCGGTTATTTTTATCCCGGCCTCTCGCTCGCCGCGCTCCAGCTCCAGAATCTTGTCGGCTATTTTCTCGGCCGTCCAGCGAACGCCGGTGTCGGGCTTGCCGGCGCAGCCGTAAAGCTCACGGTAGTTATATATCCTTCCGTCGTAGTCCACCGCGTACCAGGATACGGCGAACGGCTTTGAGTACCCGAAATCGAAGGCGCGGAACCTGCGCCACTCCTTGGGTATCTCAAACGGATTTATCACATGGGTGAACTTCCGCGTCGCGTATCCCGAGGGATCATTGCGCCACTCGGTGAACACCTGACCGTCGAATATCTCCCACTCGCCGTAGAGCAGGGCGCGGCGCTCGTTCTCGGGCAGCTGCTCGAGCCTTTTTATATACTCGCCGTCGGAGCGCATCAGGAACTTGTTGTCCTGCACAAAAGACGGGATAAACAGCCTTTTGGTGCCGAACTCGGTGGTTTGTGTTTTTCCGGGCTCGGCGCCGTCTATGAACCGCGCCTTGACCCATGTGTGGCCCACGCCGCCGGGATTGGTGCTGGACTTTATCTGCTTGGGATAGCCGTTGGTGCCGCGCACCCGCGACAGCAGATAGGTGTACTGGCTCTCGGTGAAGTGGGTCAGCTCGTCAAACCGCACAACGTCGTACTCGGCGCCCTGATAGCGCAGCACGTCGGTCTCGGCGGCGCAGAAGCCGAACTCGATTATCGAGCCGTTTCTGAACAGCCACTTGCGGTCGGAGCTGCGGTAGCGGCAGGCCGCGGCCGGATATATCAGCAGCGAGTTCATGATGAGCGAATGCTCGAGTTCGGGGAACGTGCGGCGCAGCACCAGCTGGCGGCTGAGCGGATATTTCAGGGCGAACAGCAGCGCATCGACCAGCTGCCCGTATGACTTGCCACCGCCCGCCGCTCCGCCGAACAGGACCTCGTCGGCGTCGGCGGTTATGAACTCAAGCTGCGTCTTTGTTATCTCAAGTTTAAGTTTGGCGTTCATGCTCTTCCTCTTTTCGGGTTTATATTAAACGATTTTTATCTCGACCTCGAGCTTGCCGGGCTCGTTTTTGTCCGCCAGATTCTCGGGCAGACCCAGGAGGCTCAGCACCTCTTTGGCCGAGGAAAGCTCGATCCGTTTGTCGCCGCAGTTCACCAGCTGGCACAGCTTATCGAGGGCGGCTCCGGCGCGACTCTCGGAGGGCGGAGGCTCGACTGTTTCGCGGAGCCTGTCGGCGGCGATTTTCTCAGACATTGCCGTCACCGCTCACGGTCTGGCCCACCAGCTTTTCGGCGGCTCGGTCCAGGATCCTGAAGCATTGGCGGCGGCTGTAAAACACCACAAACTCCATCGCGGTCCAGCTGGTGCCGCGCAGGTATTTTTCGGTCACCACCGTCAGCTCCTCGCTGTCGAGCAGCTGAGACAGCCGCTCCCAGTCGCGCATCAGATTGTCAAACTTGTCGCGCGCCTCTTTTATCTTTTGGCGGTAGCCCTCGACCGCCGAGATCTTCTCGCTGTATGTATGCCCAAGCCTTTCCTCTATCGCCCTGTCCGATCTGTCAAACCTCGCGAAGTCGGTGATAAGCTCGTTGTACAGCTCGATCTTCGCCTTCATTTCCTTTTTTGCCACAGGCAGAAGCCTCAGCCACTTCTTCACCTGCGCCGCGTTTTCAAATTTCATTTCGCATCTCTCCTTTCGATGTGGGGTTATTTTGATTTTTGCTCAATACTCGCGGCTGTCGATCTCATAATAATTGTGACAGCAGTCCATATCGCAGAACAGTCCGTCGAAGCTCTTCACGTAGCCCTCGGGGCCGCCGTATATTTCGGTGCCGCAGTAGAGGCACACGCCGATCTGACGGGTGCGCGGAAGCCTTTCGGGCGGATATCCGTACCGCTCCGCGAATCTTATATCGGGATGAGTCATTTCTTCACTTCCATTCTTTGACATGTTTAACAAGATATTTGTTATTTTTGGGAGTCGGTGGTTTTATTATATATCAAATATTTTGTTTGTCAATATTAATTTTACTATTTTTTTTGATAATTAATAGGACTGTCGGCTTTTTTGTACAGACGGGCGCTTTTTTTAAAAAATTGTCAAAAAAACAAAAAATATGATAATTAGGGGTTGATTTCGTCGACGGGTTATGTTATTATTAATCGGGAGGTGCTGATCTATGGCAAACAAAGATATCAGCGGCAAGCTCAAACAGGCGAGAGAAAACAAGGGTCTCGCGCAAAAGGATGTTTACACGCGGCTGGGCGTTAAGCAATCGCGCTTCAGCGCCTGGGAAAACGGCAAATCGGAGCCCGAGATACGCGTGTTTTTAGAGCTGTGCCGGATTTACGGCATTGAGGATATATACAAATACTTCTGCGCTCCCGACACGCGGTACAACAAGTGGGCGTATTCCACAGAGCTTAATCTGGCGGTCACCAAGCTTCGGGAATTATACTCTGATGAGGAAAATTTCCGACGGGTCCTCAACTGCCTGAACTACGAGTACGAGGACTATCTGGGCAAAAAAGCCGAGAGGTACGAGTTCGCCACGATCGCCGTGCCGGTCTATCTCCAGCCCGCCGCCGCGGGTCTCGGAAACTACCTGACCGACGGCAGCGTTGAGATAATGAAGCTGCCCGCTCCGCCCGACACCGACGCCGGGATCAGGATCTCCGGCGACAGTATGGAGCCCGACATATGCGACGGCGAGATCGTGTTTATAAAATACATGCCGGAAATAGCGCCCGGCGACATAGGCATCTTTGTGTACCGCGGCGAGGCGTACTGCAAAAAGCTGGACTATATCGGCAACAAGCCGTATCTCATTTCGATAAATCCGAAATATATGCCCATACCAATAAACGATAACGAGCAGATAAGAACGGTCGGAAAAGTGCTTATCTAAGCTATCTCGGTGGCGCTTTTCGGCTCTTTGTTTTGAACCAAGGCTCCGGCGGCTTTATGCTGCGCCGGGGCTTTTTCGATCGGCTGAACGGGAGCGCCCGCCGCCTCGAACTCGGTTTTCATGCTTTTGATCCCCTCGATCAGCTTTTCCTTGCCGTCGATGTGCATCGCCTCGAGCATCAGCACGGCCGCGTCCGCCCGGGCGGGGTCGAACACTCCCATCTGCCACAGCTCGGTCAATGTCTGGTTCTGAGCGATTCGGCTGTACGGGTTATTTTTCTCGGCGCTGACGCTGATGTCGAACTCGGCCCTGTGATAGCCGCTTCTAAGCTCTCCGCCCGAGAGGCTCACATACTCGCTTTTGCCGTCGCCGTCCGTGATCCTGTACGAGCGCGGGTCGCTGTAGAACTGGCGTATAAGCTCGATGCAGAGATACACCACGTCGCGGAACGCGTCGTAGCCGGTTGAAAGCATGTCGCGCGCGAGCTTTTCGCCTGCCTGCTGCAGGGCCACTATCGCCGAGTAGGCCGTGACTCCGCCGTAGGTGCCGCCCTGCTGGAAGTCGCGGTTGCCCGAGATCTCTTTGAGCTCCTGTATCTTGTTCTGCCTGTGCTGGATTATAAACGACGGCATCGGCTTTGCCTGCAGCTCTCTTATGTTCTCGTCGCCGACCGGACCCGCCACGTGGATTATGTCGCGGCTCACGTCGGACAGCTCGTACTCGTTGAGGCCGCCGTTATCCTTTACCATGAATCTGATCTTTCCCGAGATCAGCGCGTTTTTGGAGATCAGGCTGTCCAGCTTGTCTATGTAGAGCTGCGGATTCTTGACTATATCCACAAGGCCGAAGCCCACCGGGCTGTCCTCGTCGGGATAGAGCACGTCCAGCACAAACGGGTACATGCCGTGATCGTAAAGGCCGCTGTCGCCCAAGTCCTCGGACGCCTCGAGTATCGTGCCGTCGGTGAACTTTATCAGCTCGACGGTCTGCCTGTCCCCGACGCGCCGCTTGTAGTAGCAGTCGACCACCAAAGTCTTGTCGCGCAAGAGATCGCGCGAGGCCGTGTTCTGCATATCGTCGTAGGTCAGCACGTCCATCGAGCCGCTGCCCGTGAACCTGTCCGCCAGGTGGGGATATTTTACGCTCAGCTCCTCGTTGTCGATCAGCGCGGTCAAAAACAGGAACCGGCTGTCCTGAATGTCGATTATGCCCGGCTCCCAGAACAGATTCAAAAGATCGATGCGCTTGATGTCTATATCGCCCTTTCCTCTGCCCAGATCAGGGTTGTAAAACACGCCGTAGCACGCTGCGCCGTTTTTCAGCTTGTACCACCACGCGCGGCTGTAGGTGCGCTTGAAGTCGCACAGCTCAAGCTGCATTGGCAGTATCTTTGTGAGCTTTTCCGCGATGCCGCTGTCTCGCTCGTCGCGCTCGAGTATGTTGGGCTCGGGGTAGTTGTCCATCGCGTCGGCGTGCTTGTTAGCTATCGCGTTGAACAGATACGGCGTCGTCGGCTCGGGTATCGGCGCGTCGGGATCGCTCGCGTAGCGGCTTTTGTACCATTTGTTGTTGTCGATTATCCTCCTGTCAAAAAGCTGTTTGTGGTCCTTGTAGAGCTTGAAGCTCTCCTGTACCTTCCCGAAAAACTCAGGCGTTATTTTTCCGAAATAGTTATCGATTTTCATGTTTTGCCTCCTTAATATAATATAGTAGTTATTGCTTATTTCAGCGCGTCAAGCTCCGCCAGAACGTCGCGGCCGTTTATAAGGACCTTTTCGCCGCTGAGCCACAGCTCGCCGTTGTCCATAAACGCGGCTATCGCCTTGCTACCGACCATGTTCAGCGCGGCCGAGCCTTCTTCTCGCTTTATCAAAAAGCTTCCGTTTGAGTATCTGACACCGTTGATGACAGTCTCCTCGCTGCCGTTGCCCGCGCCCATTACCATGTAGGCGGTGCCGTCGTTCCCGACCGAGAGACCCAGCCTCTGATGGCGGCCCTCCTCGTTGTCCTGCATGATCTTAACGCCCTGAGGGTCCATCATCGCGAACACTCCTCCGTCAACGATCTCGTAGGAATAACTGTCGGTCCCCACGATAGTGGACGAGTAAATCTCCGAGCTGTCGATCTTTCCGCGGAAAACCGCGTCGCCGTTGCTGTTGATGCTGACGGTCGGCTCGCCCTGCGAGTTGCACAGCTCGAATCGGAATATGTCGAGCGAGCTGTCGTACTCGGCGTTAAACCTGTTAAAGGTCCCGTCGTCGATCTTTATCGAGTTGCCGCTGATGGTCATGTTGCCGTCTCCGCTTTTTACGATCACGAAGTCGGTGTCGATAGTTCCCGCGCGGAGCTTGTCGGCGGTGATGTTCCCTATCTGGGCGTTGGCGATCTTGGCGTTTGAGGTGTCAATGTTCTCCGCCTTGACGCTGGCGGCCTCCAGCACGTTGCCCGCGTCGAGATTGTCGAAAATATAGGTCAGCTCGTCAATCAGCGCGGTGCCCCATTTTTTGATCGAGTTCAGGTCGCGTGCCGTGTCTCCCGTGAGCTTTGACGGTATCGGCGTTGTTAAATTCGGCATAAGAATTTCTCCTTCCTGATTTTTGATTTAATTTTATCAGTGCAATATTTACCCTGTGCTTTTATTGTAAATCATAAAAAGTGCCAAAGAATGCCTAATCACTATTTTTACTTTTTGATAACATTTTAAAATTTCTTCTTGACTTTGCATATCGGTTGGACTATAATAATTTGGTATGCTGAGACAGTTATGATTAAAAGGAGGCGGTCGGCTGTGAGGCGGCTTAAATTCGCGGCAATGTTTATATCATGCCTTATGCTCGTTTCGGGCTGGCTGGCCCCGATGTCAAAGGCGGCTCTTGAGGCGCTCGCGCCCGACGACAGCGGCGCGGCTCCCTACAGCGGGACAGGCCTTGCCCCGGCCACGCCGCCGAATATGGAAAGCAGCGGCGGAAAAACAGCGTTTTCGCCTAGTGAAACATCCCCCGCGGGAGAGCTTAAAACCGACGTTTATGCCGCGGCGCGCGGCATGATAAACAAGATCATCACGATCGGGACCGGATCCGCCTGCGGCGCGCGCCCGTCGGGCGGCGGAGCGCGGACGGACGGCCGAGAGGTCATGCTGTGTTAGGCGGGCCGCATTGCTCACGAAAAAATAATTAACCAAATACAAACATATAAAATTTAAAGGAGGAAACAGATTTGTCCAGAAGTTTGGTAAAATTTGCCGCTATAATTCTGGTTATCGCGGCGCTTTTATATGTCGGCGTGTACGGTCTGGATTTCACAGACAAGTACAGGATCCCCGGCATCACGGACAGCGACGGCATCACCCAGGGCCTTGACTTAAAGGGCGGTACCGTTATTGTATTCCGGGCGGCGACAACAGACCCGTCCGAAGAGGATATGGATAACGTTGTGAACCTTCTGCGCAGACGTCTTGACTTCCAGGGCTACACCGAGGCAAGCGTTACAATGCAGGGTTCCAACAAAGTAAGAGTTGAGATCCCCGACGTTCAGGATTCCGA
Organism: uncultured Monoglobus sp.; assembly: GCA_947585115.1. GTDB lineage: Bacteria > Bacillota > Clostridia > Monoglobales > Monoglobaceae > Monoglobus. The sequence continues at coordinate 10,565 of CANPWW010000032.1, read as the reverse complement.
CACAGCGGTTGAAACTCTCGGCGCCACGGCGCAGCTTGAGTTCAAGGACGCTAACGGAAACACGATCATGACGGGAAGCGAGGTTACCAACGCGTCGTCCGAATACGGTCAGACAGAGCAGGGTATCTCCAGAAGCTCGTACTACATCAGCATGGAGTTCACTCCCGAGGGACAGCAGAAGTTCTCGGAGGCCACAAAGACCGCGGCCGCGGCAGCCTCCAGCAACATGAACTACATCACGATTGAGATGGACGGCAACGTTCTGACCGCTCCCAGAGTTCATGAGCAGATAGACAGCGACTCCTGCATCATCACCGGCGAGTTCACGGCCGACGAGGCAAGCGCTCTTGCGGCAAACATCAAGTCGGGCCAGCTGCCCTTCTCACTGGCGGTAGACGAAGTTAAGGTAGTAAGCGCGACGCTGGGCGAGGAAGCCCTGTCGAAGGCTATAACGGCGGGTATCATCGGCCTTATCCTGGTGCTGCTGTTCATGCTGCTGATCTATCGTCTGCAGGGTCTCATGGCGGACTTCGCTCTCATGTTCTATATCGCGGTCGTTCTGATCCTGCTGGCTAACTTCCACATCAACATCACGCTGCCCGGTATCGCGGGTATCATCCTGGCGATAGGTATGGCGGTTGACGCGAACGTCGTTATATTCGAGCGCGTCAAGGAAGAGCTCAAGCTGGGCAAGACGGTCAGAAGCGCCGTTGACGCAGGCTTTAACAGAGCCCTCTCCGCGGTTATCGACTCTAACGTTACGACAATTATCTCGGCTATCATCCTGTGGTGGCTGGGCACTGGCACGATCAAGGGCTTCGGCATCACGCTGCTTATGGGTATCGTTGTGTCAATGATCTCGGCGATATTCGTAACCAGGTTCCTGCTCAAGCAGATGATCGGCATGAACGTTAAGAACACATGGCTTTACGGCCTCAACAAATCAGATCTAAGCTCTGAAAGCGTGAAAGGAGGTAAGGCGTAATGTTTGATATAGTTCAGAAAAAATGGGTATTTTTCGGAATCTCCATTGTTTTATGCTTAATCAGTATCGTTTCGCTGATATTCAGAGGATTCAACCTCGACACCGATTTTTCGGGCGGTATCGCTCTTACCTATGAGGTCAAGGGCGAGGACTTCTCCACCGAGGACATGAGCGCCATCGTCAGCGAGGCTCTCGGCGCGGGAAAATCTGCGTCGTCCGTTCAGAAGTCCGGCGATGACGTTATCATCAAGGTCGGATACGACAAGGACATCACCGACGAGGAGAGAACAGAGTTCTCAAACACCGTAAGAGACAGCATCACAACGGCTCTTGAGGAAAAATTCGGCAAGGCCGAATATGACAGCGCGGCAGCGGCCGAGCCCGAGGAGGACGAGGCCGAGGCAGCCGCAGCAATCGCTTCGAGCGAGCCCGACGCCTCGGCGGAACCCGACGCGTCAGCCGAGCCCGCAACAGCCGCAGCAGCGGCTACACAGGCTCCGACAGCCGGCGGAAACTTAGTCAGCGGCGTTCGTCTTTCAAGCATGGACGACATCTCGCCCTCATCGGGACGCGAGCTGGCAAGAAGCGCTCTGTGGATGTCGCTGCTGGCATGCGCCGCTATACTGCTCTATGTAACATTCAGATTTGAGTTCACATCGGGCTGCGTCGCGGTACTGGCTCTGGCGCACGATGTTCTGATCCTGCTCGGTATTTATTCGATTCTGCAGATCTCGGTCAACATCAACTTCATAGCCGCCGTGCTTACGGTTCTGGGTTACACGATCGTTATCATGGACAGAATCCGCGAGAACACGCGCAACTCCAGAAAAGAATCGTACGGCGAGATCGCCAACAACAGTATTTGGCAGACCATGACGCGCTCGATCAACACCACGATAACCACGCTGCTCACCATCGGCATGGTATTCATCATCGGCGTTGCCTCGATCAAGGCCTTCGCTCTGCCGATCATCATCGGTATCGTTATCGGTTTCTTCTCCTCGGTATTTATCACAGGTCCTCTGTGGGCAACCTGGAGAGATTCGGCCGTTACCGCCAAGAGAGCCGCGGCAGGCAACGGAAAGAGCAAGTCAAAGAAGAAATAATCTTCCGCGAAATATGCTTAGTCACCGGAGACACAGTAAAGCTGTGTCTCCGGTTTTTTATTCGCGAATTTAATTAACAAAAATTTGTACATATTGACAAAATATCATGATTAAATTATAATATAGTTCAAATGTTTATTCCACAAAAATACGAAACATATTCGGAGTGTGATTTTCATGAGCAAAGATCATAAAACCCAAAAAGGTACCGCGAAAAAAAATGCGGCATTGATAAAAATGATGTTATAAAAATATATTTTTAAGGAAGGTGTATTAATATGAGTATAAACAAAACAGATAAACAAGAAGAATTTGAACTGACTATTACGGCTGACTCTGTGGTATCCACGGACGAACGCTTCACCATGGATGATCTGACTCTCGGCTATGAGTATGAGCCGCTGGATGCTTATTTCAAAGGGGCGGATAACACGATTATCAAGCGCTCATACAGGAAAAGTGAGCATCGTATTTCCAACCAGACAATCGCGCGGATCGCGTTTCAGGTTTTCGAAAAACAAATCATTGCGTTGTCCGACGACGATAAGAGGAACTTCCCCATTTGCAAATACACGCCAAGCGGCGAAACGATTTGCGGAATATACTCAAGCGTGGAAGAAATTAAAAAAAGCCGTAATAACAATTCCAACGAATTTATGGTATATCATTACGACAACGACAGACGAGAGTTTGTAATATATTGCTGGGGTATCTTCACCACCGTTATTTTTGTACAAGAATGTTTGAAACGATTCGGCAAGCCGGGCGATAAATTTGTTTTGAAATACAGACATAAGACCGAAGAAGAAAAGTACGGCGGGAACCGTTTCTCATCAATGCTGATCGAAGCGAAAAATCTGATTTTACACGGCGCGCCGGGCACCGGCAAAACATACCTTGCAAAGGAGATCGCGGCTGACATTGTCAGCGACGGATATTTTAACAGCTACCAGTATCTTACGCCCAAACAGAAAGAACAAATTGAATTTGTGCAGTTCCATCCGAGCTATGATTACTCGGACTTTGTCGAGGGTTTGAGACCTAAGGTAAACAAGGACGGCACAATAGGATTTGAGCTTCGGGACGGAATATTTAAATCCTTCGCGGAACGCGCCGCCAAAGACATATCAAATAAATACATATTCATTATTGATGAGATCAACCGCGGCGAGATCTCAAAAATATTCGGAGAATTGTTCTTTTCGATAGATCCCGGATATAGAGGCGCAGCTGGCGAGATCTCTACTCAGTACGCAAATCTGCACCAAGACCCGAACAAAAAATTCTATGTTCCGGAAAACTTATATATAATAGGCACGATGAACGACATCGACCGTTCTGTGGACAGCTTTGACTTTGCCATGCGCAGACGCTTCCGGTTTGTGGAACTGAAAGCCGATGAACGGCGTGATATGTTGTACAATGTTCTGGATGAGGAAAAAGCCGGCAAGGCTATCCGGTGTATGGACGCGTTAAACAATGAAATCGCCGATGTTGAGGATCTGAATGAGAGCTACCAAATCGGGCCGGCATACTTCTTGAAGCTTGATACATTAGATTTCGACAAGCTTTGGACGGATCATCTTCAGCCCCTTCTGCGGGAGTACGTACAGGGAATGTACGATGAGGAAAGTATCATGAGCAGATTTGAAAAGGCATATAAGGAACAGGCCGAAGGTGATATAAATGAAGCTCTTGAAAATTAAGGATAATTCACAGATAAAAAGAGCAGAATTTTCGGATATAAAAAACCTTACGCGAAAAATTGCGGACAAAACTGTTGAGCAGCTTGAATGTGAAGATATTTTTGTGTTTCCGGAGATCACAAAGAACTCCGCGGGTCTTACAAATGAACAGATGATTCTTGAAACCGTAAACGATAGATTCCGATCCGGTAATTTGATGGGGTTTCTCGGATGCGGCGACGAGAGACTTGTAATTGAATCCAGATTTTGCGGCGAAAACGAGGATTGGTTTTTTCGATACCTTCTTTGCAAAGTTCTGGATTTTCCAAACTTTGTAAATTTGGATACAGGCTTTGATCCGGACAACAGTATATTTAATTTTTTACTGCTGCTGTTCCCGTATTATCTGAAGACCGCCATGCGAAAAGGTCTTTTCAAAAAATATATCCGCAGAGAGTATAATGACGGAAATGTTAAGGGAATGATCGACGTTGCGAGACATATTAAAAAGAACATTCCGTTTATAGGGAATATCGCCTACACCCAAAGAGAATTTTCATATGATAACAGTTTGACGGAGCTGGTCCGCCATACAATAGAATATATTAAGGGTAAGCCTTACGGAAACAATTTGCTGCAAAAAGCGAAAGACGAAGTAAAGCTCATTGTCAGCGCGACCCCGGGCTATGAGCTGTATGACCGGCAGAAAATAATTAATGAAAACAAAAGAGACCCGATCCGCCATACATACTTTCGAGAATACCTCGCTCTTCAGCGGCTGTGTCTTGTGATACTTAAGCACAGGAAACATCAGATCGGCTATGGGGCACAGCGGATCCACGGTATTCTTTTTGACGGCGCATGGCTGTGGGAAGAATATATGAACCTATTGATCAAGGATCACTTCTATCACCCGATGAATAAGGGCCGCAGAGGCGCGCAGTGGCTGTTTGACGGAAACGTCGGCCTTATATACCCGGACTTCATCGGCAAAAACAGCGAGAACAGGATCATTGCCGACGCAAAATACAAGCCGATCGACAACATCGGCACCCGGGATTACCTGCAGGTGCTTGCGTATATGTACCGATTTGACTCTAAGACCGGCTATTATCTGTACCCCGAAACGGAAGGCGCGGATGATTTGAAGCTTTGGATGAACCGCGGCACGACTTATGAAAAGAACGTAATGCCGAGAAACGATATCAGCGTTACCAAACACGGCTTGAAAATTCCCGCGGACGCGGTCAGCTATGATGATTTTGCGGCTAAAATGCAGACGTTTGAACATGAATTCACACAAGAATTTATATCCTTTTGATGTCGGCTCCGAACATAATAATATAATTAACGGCAATTGACCGCTTTGAAATTTTCACAGCGGAATGATTAACTTCGACGGAAACGCTTGATATGTTCCGACGAAAAAATTTTTGCGTCAGACAAATTATTGTCTGACGCAAACTGTTGTTTTTATGAGAGCTTTTTTAAAGCTTTGTCGAACCGCTGATAATCAGGTTTCCGCTTTCCGAAATTCGCAAAAGCTCCGCCAGATCCTCTTTTTTCTTTTTCATTTCTTCGCGGTGATTATCCGGCAGCGCAAGTGCGGCCTTTGTTTCTTCGTATTGTTTTTGCATCTTTTGATAATCCTCATCTTCCGCTTTTACGGCTTTGCCAAATCTGATCAAAAAATTGGATATTCTTTTTATATTTCCGGAAGGAGAATTGCCAAGCTCCAGATCATAGCTTACCTCGTTTCGTTTAAGTTTGACAAAAAACTTATCCTCCTTTTTTGCGGAGAAAACAGAAAACCCGAGAAAAGAGATCAGTTTTCCGCCATACGGCACGCTTTTGATATATTCCTCAGTCAAAACCTGCCTGTATTTGTCTGTTTCGGCTTTATATTGCCGAACATTAAGCCTTCGCAGATAGTCACGATTATTAAGCGTCCGAATATAACGCTCTTTTGCGCGGGGGATTTCTTCTTCCAGTTTTTCCTTTTGCCGTTCTAAGCCTCTTCTGATTTCGGCCTGTTTATTGATCAACGTCTGGAGTGTTTTAATCTCCGATTCTTTTTCCGCAATTTGCTTCATAATTGGGTCGGAAAGCGCGATCGCCTTTACCTCCGCATAAGACAATACATTGTTTTCCAGATCTTCAATACTCCGCTGATATGAACTTCCGGTTAAAAACTGGGAGATGAACCGCTGTTTATTTTCGAGTATCTGCCAAGAATAGGAGTCAAAGCTGCCTTTTGTGATATAGCGAAAGATCTCAACGCTGCTGTTTTCGTTCCCCCGCCGCAAAATACGACCCTCGCGCTGGGTCATATCGGCCGGCCGCCACGGCACATCGAGATGATGGACCGCTTTTAGTTTCGACTGCACATTGGCGCCGATTCCCAGCTTAAATGTGGAGCCGATCAAAACCTTGATTTTGGCTCGGTTCACATCATCATACATTTTTAATCGGGAGCTTTCACTCTTAAAGCTGTGCGCAAAGGCGATCTCTCGCTTGGGTATCCCTAAATCAACAAGCAGTTCTTTCATCTTTGCATACACATTGAATTTTTTCACTTTCGGAACGGAGTAATCGCAAAAAATCAGCTGGGAGGTGTTCGGGTTCCGCGAATATATTTTTCTCACGTTTTCCGCGCAGCCGCGCAGTTTGGAAAATTCATCATAGGTCTGCTGTTCTCCCACCAGCGTCAAGTCCAAAGCGGCTTTTCTTCCGTCCGCGCTTACCTTGAGCATATTGTCGGTCTTAATATCAACATTGCCGGCGCGGATTTCCTCGGCCCGCTCACAGATTTTTGACATATATCGATCCAGGTCATCACTCTTTGGGATCTCAACATTTGTGTAATCCACCCGATCCGGAAGACCGTTTTCTTGGTCCATCGCGTAAAAGGCCGCGATCTGCGAAAACATTAACGAAAGCTCAGGCAGATTAAAAAATTTCACAAAACGCGTCACATAGCGATAATTGGCGGCGGTCACGTCAACCTCGCACACCTGCTCGGGCTGCGCAAACGTTTTGACCCAGTTGTCAAATCTGTCCAGCCGCTTGGCGCGCAAATCATCATACTGCAAATACATCTGCATGGTATACGCGTCGGAAATTGAATTGCAAAGCGGCGTTCCCGTGGCGAAAACGGCGCCGCGTCCGTTGTTGTTTTTTTGCACGCAATGGATCTTTTTCAACATATCAAGGCACTTCATGGAGCCTTTTATGTTAATTCCGCGTATATTTTTCATACCGGTCCTGATTGGAATGTTTTTATAATTATGGGCTTCATCCAAAAACACGGTGTTTATCTCCATGTCATCAAATGTGATCTCGTCGATATTTTTTTCGGAAAAAGCTATGAGCTCCGACGCCAGCTTTTCAATATGTTTGATCTCACGCTTTGCGGCAGAATTGATTTTTGCGCGCTCGAAACGCTCCGCTTTAAACGCGTCGATCACAGCGTTGATCTCTCCCGCTTTTTCCCGCGCGTCCTCCATGATATAATTCTTAGACAGCGGTATTCTTTCCAAACAGCTGTACGCGATAATTATCCCGTCGTAATCGCCCATTTTCATCTGCGAAAGGACCTTGCGACGCATTTCGGGCTTAAAGGTTCTAGGCTCGACCGTGAGTATCTTCGCGCTCGGATATAAATCAGAAAAAATCTTTTCCCACTGACCCACAATGTTATTCGGCACCACAAACAAGTTTTTCCGCGAAATGCCCATTTCACGCATCTTCATTGCCGCGGCGATCATAATGTATGTTTTCCCGGCGCCCACGTCAAAGGCGAGCAGCGTATTGTTTGAGGATATGATACGCGCCACGGCATCTTTTTGATAATCATAAAGCTTGAATTCCGGATCCATTTCCGGAAAGCTGAGATTGCTTCCGTCAAACCGCTGTTCCTTGTAGCTCCCGAAAAGCCGGTTGTACGCTTCCTCGATCTGCCACTTTCTGTCCTCATCCTCCCAGACCCAGCTTTTAAACTCTTCGTTGATAAGTTTTTGCTTTTCCAGAGCGGCAAGCGTGTCCGCCTCGCTGAGTTTTCTGTCTTTGTTATAGAGCTTGATCTCGCGCAGATTCAAGGTCGCCTCAATAATATAGAGCGCGCTGTAGCGCGGTATACCGTATTTTACGGTAACGTTTGAATTGACGCAATTCCGCTTGCCGTTTATGAACCACGCCCCGGTAACCGGCTCGTAGTCTACAAACGAGTCGAAATTGTCCTCACGATCACCCCAAACAATATAATTTACAAAATCATTTATAATGTTTTTGTCGACCCACGGCACTCCGAGCGAGACCTCAATTTCTTTCCATGTGATCTTGTGCGGCGCCCGATCGACTTTTCTTTCATATATCGTCTCTTTTTCCTGATGCACTTTTTTGGCTTGACGATAAATATCTATCCATTTGTCCAAAGTGAATTTCTCAAGATCTTTTTCGGACAGATTATCAATAATATCAACCACGGGAATGTTTTGAAAATCTTCACGCTTGCTGTAAACCGTATAATCCACCGCGCCGAAAATAGAATAATCACGATGCAACAGCTCATAGGCGATCTGTTTTCCAAGTATCTTTTTATCCGTTTGCCGGCTTATTTTATCGGCAATATATCCCTTCTCTTTTTGGGCGTAGATCGGCAATTTGTTTTTAATTAGCAGGTTTTTCAGTTCTATCTTCCATAGTACGGAAAGCTGGCTTCGTCTGGAAACCCAATCATTTTTGCCCGCTTTTCTCCGAATTTGCACGCCGTCATTCACGATATAAATTATTCCCCAGTGCTTAGGCACCCTATTTTCAGCGCTCGTAATGTGTTTTTGACTTACAACAATATAGTTTTCATCAAAAAATTTATCATAAAACCGTATTTGCCGCTCCAGCCTTTGATAGTTGTCACGGTTGCTTTTGATCTCAAACCCGATCAACCTGTCCGTAACCGCCATTACGTCACAAACAGCCTCGCCGATGCTTTTCTCCTGATAAATACGGATCTCCGCGTATTGTGTTTTTAAAAATGAAATTAAAATGTTTCTTATCGCTTTATCCGTCATGGCGCAATTCCTCGCTTTCGTTTATCATCCGCTGTACTTTTGAACTACATTAAATATTATGATTTAATTTTACTTCAACAAGCGCGCAAAAAATCGCACAGGCACACTCTATGTATAATCATAAAAATACAGGCGGCATGCCGTCCGCACTAAGCGCTATTCGCTGATAATTAAAAAGGACAGCCCGATCGGGGCTGCCCTTTGTTGTGACGAGCATAACGTAAGCCGAGTTCTGTATCAGATGATTATCTATCTTGGACGCGCGTCGCCGCGCGCCTCCAGCCACCAATCTCCGAAGGCGCCGGGCCGGCTTAGTCTTCGATTCAGGTGTTGCTCCGAGCGGGGTTTACATCAGCGGTAAGTCGCCAGACCGCCGGGTGAGCTCTTGCCTCGCCTTTCCACCCTTACAGTTATTAAAAATAACTGCGGTTTATTTCTGTTGCACTATCCTTGGAGTCGCCTCCACAAGCCGTTAGCTTGCGCTCTGCCCTATGGAGCTCGGACTTTCCTCACGCATAAGCGCGCAATCATCAGTTATACTACGTCGCAATGCGCTACGCTTATTCACTTTCCTGCAAGCAGGAAAGCTCAACCGCTCCGCGATTGCTCCTTTTCCCAAAAAGCGCACTTTGTTGGCGCTTTTCGGGAGCCCTATGCGCCATACTTTTTATAATATTCTTACCTTGATAACGCCGTCGAGGCTTTCGATCTCTTTTTTAACCTTGGGGTCGATCTTTTCGCTCACGTCGTACATTGTGTAGGCGTAGTCACCGCGGCTCTTGTTGAGCATATGATCGATGTTTATGCTGTCCTTGCCGGATATGATGACCGTGATCTTATGCAGTATATTGGGTATATTCTTGTGCGCCACGGTTATGCGGTCGCCGTTCTTTTTGCCCATATCGCAAGTGGGATAGTTGACACTGTTGTTGATGTTTCCGTTTTCCAGAAAATCCTTGATCTCCTTCGACGCCATAACCGCGCAGTTCTCCTCGCTCTCGGGAGTGGACGCGCCCAGGTGCGGCATGCAGATAACCTTGTCGTGGTTCAAAAGATCCGCCGTGGCAAAGTCGGTGATATAGCACGAAACCGTGCCGTCGTTGAGCGCGTCGATAACGTCACCCGTGTCGACCAGCGTGTCGCGCGAGAAGTTGAGCAGTCTGGCGCCCTTCTTCATCTTGCTGAACGCCTCGGAATCGAACATACCCTTTGTTGAGGGCGTCGCCGGAACATGTATGGTTATATAGTCGCACTTGGCGAGCAGATCATCGAGGCTCTCCGCCTTCGCGGCGAATCTTGTCAGGTTCCAGGCCGAGTCAACTGAAAGATAGGGGTCGTAGCCGATAACGTCCATGCCCAGATGGTGGGCGGCGTTGGCCACCTGAACGCCGATGGCGCCCAGACCCACAACTCCGAGAGTCTTGCCCTCGATCTCGGGGCCGACGAAGTTAGACTTGCCTTTTTCTACCAGAGCTCCGGCCTGATCTCCCTCGCCCTTTAAGGTCTTTGCCCAGTTGATGCCCTGAACGACCTTGCGCGACGAGAGCAGCAGCGCGCAGATAACCAGCTCCTTAACCGCGTTGGCGTTGGCGCCGGGAGTGTTGAACACAACTATGCCCTTCTCGCTGCACTTATCGATCGGGATATTGTTGACGCCCGCTCCGGCTCTGGCGACCGCCTTGAGGCTGTCGGGCAGCTCCATGTCGTGCATCTTAAAGCT
>CANPWW010000031.1 GCA_947585115.1 uncultured Monoglobus sp. | reverse complement strand
GAGTGCGGAAATGTTGAGGAAATGCTTGAAAAGCTCGGAAAAGGAATGTATATTTTAATGCGCGACGGCACGCTCTCACGCGACGTGGCGAGACTTCTCGGCGGGCTTACAGCGCGTAATATGCGCCGCTGTATGTTCTGCACAGACGATTTGTTCGTTGGCGCGGTGACGGAGCGCGGAAGCGTATCGACGTGCGTGAGAAAGGCGATTTCTTTGGGAATAGAGCCGGTTGACGCGATAACAATGGCAACGCTCAACGTGGCCGAATGTTACAGAATGTACAATAAGGGTGCGGTCGCGCCGTCGTATATAGCGGATCTGGTTGTTTCGGAGGATTTGGAGCTTACGAAAATAACGAGGGTTTACATAAACGGAATACTTGCCGCCCAAAACGGCAAGGCGATGTTTGAAACGAAGCCCGTATATGACGAATCGGTATTAAACACAGTGCATCTTCCCGAAATCGACGAGAACTTTTTTGTGTTTACTCCGAAAACAAATACTTTTCCCGCAATTGAAATGATTCCGGAATCAATTATTACAAAGAAAGTCACCGCATCTATGGCGGATGATTTGTCAAAGGTCTGTGTGATAGAGCGCCATCATAACATGGGATCAAAGGGCTTTGGCTTTGTGACGAACTATGGGATCAAAAACGCCGCGATTGCCACGTCCGTGGGGCACGACTCGCATAATATAGCGGTGATAGGCGACAACGACCGCAACATGGCGGCCGCCGTAAATGCGCTCGGCAAAACGGGCGGCATCGCGGTCGCCAATGGCGGAGTGGTTAAGGAGTTTCTTCCGCTTGAAATATCCGGATTGATGTCGTTAAAGCCGGCGGATGAGGTCGAAAAAATTCACAAACGTCTCTACCAAGCCGCGAAAGCCGTGGGCGTTACGGACGGAATAGACCCGTTTTTATCACTGTCGTTCCTGCCATTGCCTGTGATACCGGAAATTCGAGTGACAGACGGCGGGTTGTTTGATGTGGGGGAATTTGTTTTTATTGACATATGAGACAAATGTTGATTCCGAAGAATTAGATGATATTACATACGTCCGTCGATGATAGAATAAAATTGAATTAATGATTCAGACAATTAAAGTGAAAGCATAGTTGACAAAATTTTTAAATACTGCTATAATATTCAGGTTTTAAGAATGTTTTAAACGGAGGATATTATTGAGTATGAGGAAAAAACGGTTTGTTATAAAAGTCGGAACTTCGAGCTTGACGCACAAAAACGGCAAGCTTGATCTTGAAAGGATAGAGAAGCTGGTTCGCGTCATCGCCAATGTCAAGAACGCGGGGCACGAGGTCATTTTGGTATCGAGCGGTGCTATCGGCGCCGGAATGGGCGTTGTAGGCCTTGAAGAGAGGCCCGCGTCCACCAAAGAAAAGCAGGCGCTGGCGGCGATCGGACAGGTCGGTCTGCTTGCTATATACGATAAGTTTTTTAAGGAATACGGCTATAACACCGGTCAGGTGCTGCTGACTAAGTTTATTCTGGATGAGGAGACCAGATACAACAGCGCTCGCCGCGCTTTTGATTCTATGATTAAATACGGGGTCGTTCCGATAGTAAATGAGAACGACGTTATTTCCACTTATGAGATCGAGTTCGGCGACAACGACACCTTGTCGGCATACGTTGCGGAGTTGGTTCGCGCGGATCTTTTGATCGTGCTTTCTGATATTGACGGATTTTATGATGCCGATCCGCGGCAAAACAAATCCGCTCGAATTATCCCGATCGTTAAAAAGATCAGCGATGAGATCAAATCGTTTGCCGGAGCCGAGGGCAGTTCGCGCGGAACGGGTGGAATGAAAACCAAACTCAAGGCCGCGGACTACGCCACAAGGCACGGTATTGACATGGTGCTTACCAATGGAAACTCGCCAGAGAATATCTATAAGATAATTAAAGGCGAAAGCATCGGAACGCTGTTTAAACGCAAATAATTTAAAAATTTTCATAAAACGGGAACTTTTTTATTATATTTATCGTCTAACATAATATACGGATTACAGGCGGTGATTATATGAAAACAAAAGGTTTCCGTTTTAAATTTTTGCTGTTTTTGGCGCTGATGCTGGCGCTTTCGATAACGGCTGTTCTTATAAGCGGAGATATATGCCGAGGCGAAAAGTCCGGCGATTCATTCTCGGGTGCATACAGCCCGACAGATTTTCCGGTTTATCTGGATGGTTACAGAATTCAGGCTTATTATTGCGACAATAAGATCTTGATCTCGCTTGACGATCTCGCCGGATACGGCTTTGAAATGAATTATGACCCGGGGAATAATATGGTTAATCTTAGAACGACATCGGATATAATAGGCGAGCCCGAGCCGCGCCCGATCGCAATATCAAGCTGCGCAGCCGGGCCTTGCGCGCTTGATACCCGCGTAAACGGCGTAAAGATCAACGCTTACTCTTTGGATAATTACGCCTGCGTCAGCGTCGACGATCTGGTCGCTCTAACCGATGATTACAACGTTTGGTGGGGCTGGTCGGACTACAATATGAACGGCGGATATGACGCCGAAAACAATTGCTTTAATATAAATGTGTTCCGTCCAAAGGTTTGGGATTGGGCTGCGCTGCTTCATGATATGGAGTCAAGGGTCGGCAAAACAGAGCTTGAGATATATACCGAGGCTCCTCCCGACGAGGCGGAATATTTCGGAGCGCGGCTTGAACCGAGAGCGGGAATATACGCCGGAATTGTCAGCGACGGAAACGGGGATCCGGAAATCGGAAAGCCTCCGGTCTTTGATCACGACTTCGGAATATACTCATCGTATATCGAGTTTGATGATTTCCAAAAAACTCTCAACAAGCCGAGCAGCTATATTATACCCGAAAAAGACGCGGTCAGTCAGGTTCCGTGGAACATAAAGGATATAAATCTCGCGCTTGATCCCGAAAACGAGGGGTATATCAAAGAGACGCTTGACAATCTGAGTAAGCTCGGAAAGCCGACGATCATCAGGTTTGGCGGCGAGATGAATATCGGATATTTGGGCGACTCGCCGTCGGCCTATGTCAAGGCGTTCAGGAAAATTTCCGATATTGTTCACACATACCCGAATTTTGCGGTTATGTGGTCCCCGAACGACAGCGGCTCCCTCGACAGACCGTTTTGGTATTACTATCCGGGCGACGAGTATGTTGATTGGGTCGGTGTATCCTCTTTCTCAAAAAAGGATTTTTTCAGCAGCCTTGATATAGAGGACGGCTCAGAGGTCGTCACGTCCCGCGAATCACAGATATATTTTACCCTCGGTGATTTCGGATTCACAACAAACTCGCTTAAGTACATCACCGATTTTATGACTGAATACAATATAAAAAAGCCGCTCGCGATAAGCGAGGGCGGAGTTGTGACCAGACTTTCTTATACCGATGAGAATATCGATCGCTGGGGAGAGACGAGAATGCGCAATATGTACTGGTACGCCGCGATGAGATATCCGCAGCTCAAGAGCATCGTGTATTTCAATCAAGATATGGCATCCGAGGTTATAGGGTTTGATCTGTGCTTTAAACCGAATTATGTCAAGATAATGGACGAGGCGTTTTCAAACGGTCAGTATTTGATGAGCAAAGACGCCTCTCCGAGATTTGTGTTTAAATCCGTTCGCGGCAGGAAGTTCAGCGGCGGAAGCATACCGATATACGGATATGTATATCAGCCCGAACAGTACACCGAGCGCGTGAATTATTATATAGACGGCTCGCTTATTGACACAAAAACCGAGATCCCGTACAAAGCAACAATCGATACGTCGCAGCTCCTTGACGGAACGCATATCCTCGATATGGAGGCTGTCGGCGAAAAATCGACCGATCATCTCGCATACACGATCGAAAAAACTAACGGCGTAATAACAATATATTAACTCAAGCCAAATTATAAATATCGTCAAATATCAGCTCTCTGTCCCAGATTTTAAGGGCGGAGGGCAGATTTTTTATGCTGTTTCTGTTTTTGGCGAGAGGCAGCGCGGAAGTTTTTTTTGCGCTGTGAAGCAGCTCGCGTCCCGTGTCGTTAAAGTCGAGTATCTTTATATACTGCGGAGGTGTCGCGGCGTCTTTTTTTGTTATGCCCAAAAAGGCGGACAGCGCGATACGTCTGATCCTGCTGTGGGCGTAGCGCTTGGATTTGATATTTTCGCAAAGCTCGAAAAAGCTGTGCGAACCGCGCGCGGCTGATATAAGCTTGTTTTCAAGACCCTCGCCGATATCGGAAATATCTTTTAAATTTTTCGGGTCCGAAAGCATGATTTTGGATATGACCGCGGCGCTCAGATCTTCTATATTATGGATTTTCGCGTTTTTATAAAGTCTGATTAAGTTTTGCGGCAGTGCGTCATACGCTTCGTCATCGCCTCTATAGAGAGCTTCGCGCACAGCGGTGGCCGATGAAATTTCGCCGCTTATTTTATTATCATTATGCTCGGATAAAACTCGCTTGACCGCGACAGGCTCGATCCCGCTTTCGAATCTGAGCATCGATTTGATATACTCAACTGCTAAAATATTGTTCGGCTCAGATATAACATCAGCGGCAGCCTTGCCGAGCATACGCTCAACCGCCACGGCACGCGCGGTGAAAAACGGTTTCCCGAAATTCAGTTCGGATTTCAGCGCGTCTTTAAATCGTGCGGGCTCAAACGCCAGAAGTTCCGAGATTTTGGTAAGCATTGCGGTGTCGGCGCACTCGGCGCCGAACGCGAGTGAGTCGATTATTCCCGACTCCGATAATATATACACCGCGTTCCGCGCGAAAACCTCGGCAGTCTGCATCGCGTGAACAGCGGGCAGTTCAAGCACAAGATCGGCCCCGCATTTTAATGCGGCTCTTGTCCTGATATTTTTATCAAAAATCGCTATATCGCCGCGCTGGGTATAATTTCCGCTCATCAGGCATACGACGGCATCAAAGCCGTAATTTTGCTTTAAAATATCGATCTGGTATTTGTGCCCGTTGTGAAACGGATTGTACTCGCAGATTATGCCGCATACTTTCATAAAAATTCCTCCGAATTAAAACGGGCGGCTTAACACCGCCCAAATTAAGGTTAACAAAAACCGATCACATATTGTTCGCTTTATCAACGCACGCGTCGATGGCACCCTGAACTGATGTTCTGAAGCCCGAGCGCTCGAGCTCGCATACAGCGGCGATCGTTGTGCCGCCCGGACTGCACACGTTATCCTTGAGCTGCTCGGGATGGATTCCCGTTTCAAGCACCATCTTCGCGCTGCCCTCGGCCGCTTTGGCCGCGAGTTTCAGCGCGAGCGGCTTTGGAATTCCGTATTTAACGCCCGCGTCGGCCATAGCGTCGATCATCATATAAATATACGCCGGGCTGCTGCTGTGAAGCGCTATCGCGGGATTCATATATTTTTCCTCAAGAATAACCGTTTCGCCTATCCCTTTGAGCAAACCCTCGATTTGACTAAGCTCGTCTTGCGAAATATTTTTATTCGGCGTTATGACCGTCATGCCGCAGCCAACAAGCGCCGGAGTGTTCGGCATGGTGCGTATTATTTTTTTGTCGGCTCCGATGCCCGATTCAAGCTTTTTAAGGCTGATCCCCGCGGCGATCGAGATATATATCTTTCCGTCAACACCTTTGAGCTCGTCAAGTATTACAGGCATAACATTGGGCTTGACCGCAAGCACGACAATATCCGCTGAGGATTCAACATCGGAGGCGGAGGAGGCGGGGGAAATTCCCAAAGTCTCTGCCATATTTCTAAGCTTTTCGGTGTCGGTATCAAACACTATTATATTTTCTGCGGCAGTTTTGCCGGATGAGATAAATCCGTTTATCAGCGCTGACGCCATGTTTCCGCCGCCTATAAATCCGATTTTCATAAGAATTGCTCCAATCTTTCTAAAATTAAACAGTCAGCTCGACCTCGTCGGCCGCATCACTTCCCGAGAGCGCGGGGTCAACATATTCCGCGATAAACTCGGTCACCTGACTTTCGCATCTGCCGATATAGTTTTCGGGCTTCAGTATGCCCTCGATGTCTTCGCGGCTCAGATTAAACGCGGGGTCAGCGATTATTCTTTCGATCAGATCGTTTTCTCCGCCCTGCTCTTTAACGACTTTTCCGGCCTCCATGGAGTGCTCTCGAATAAGCTCGTGGAGCTCCTGGCGGTCTCCGCCCGCCTTTACCGCATCCATTAAGATATTTTCGGTCGCCATAAAGGGCAGCTCGGACATTATTCTGTTGCGGATGACCTTGGGATAAACCACCAATCCCGAAGCCACGTTCATGTAAATGTTTAAGATAGCGTCAACCGCCAAAAATCCCTCGGCGACGCTGAGGCGCTTGTTGGCCGAGTCGTCAAGCGTACGCTCGAACCATTGTGTGGAGGAGGTGATCGCGGGATTTACCGCGTCGACCAGCACATAGCGCGCCAGCGAACATATGCGCTCGCTGCGCATCGGGTTGCGCTTATAGGCCATCGCCGACGAGCCTATCTGTGATTTTTCAAAGGGCTCCTCGATCTCTTTAAGATGCTGAAGCAGTCGAATGTCGTTAGCGAATTTATAAGCGCTCTGAGCAATATCACTCAGGACTGACAGCATGTGATAATCAACTTTTCTTGAATATGTCTGGCCCGACACGGGATAAAATTTGTCATATCCCATTTTTTCGCATATTTTTTTATCGAGCTGCTTAACTTTTTCTATATCACCGTCGAACAGCTCCATAAAGCTTGCCTGAGTTCCGGTTGTGCCCTTGCAGCCCAGCAGAGCTTTTCTGGAAAGCTGAAAGTCAATATTTTCAAGGTCCATCAAAAGCTCCCATATCCAGAGGGTCGCTCTCTTGCCGACCGTTGTCAGCTGCGCTGCCTGAAAATGAGTGAAGCCGAGCGTCGGCATATCCTTATATTTAAGAGCGAAATCGCGCAGCAGCGAGATAACTTTAACGACCTTGCCGCGGATAAGCTCAAGCGCCTCGTTCATGATGATTAAGTCGGTGTTGTCGCCAACATAGCACGACGTGGCGCCCAAGTGGATTATACCCTTTGCCTTCGGGCATTGGAGACCATAGGCGTATACGTGCGACATAACGTCATGCCGCACTTCCTTTTCGCGGGCTTCCGCCTCGGCGTAGTTGATATTATCCGTGTTGGCCTTGAGCTCCGCGACCTGCTCGGGCGTGACGTTAAGGCCGAGTTCCATTTCTGACTCCGCCAGAGCGACCCACAGCCTGCGCCAGGTCTTGAATTTTTTATCCGGCGAGAACAGATATTTCATTTCCGAGCTTGCGTAGCGTGAGCTCAGGGGACTTTCATAAATATTTTTACTCATAATTTTCCTTTCCGCGTTTTAGAATCTAGCATTCGCCCAACAGATATTTTTCGAGTCTGTCAAGGCCTGTTTTTATGTTTTCCATCGAGGTAGCGTATGAGAGACGAACATATCCGTCGATCCCGAAGCCCTCGCTGGGGACCATCGCAACCAGAGCTTTGTCGAGAACGTCCGCGCAGAACTCGTTAGCCGTATTTATCATTTTTCCGTAATGTTCCTTGCCGAGCGACTCTTTCACGTTCATAAAGATATAAAACGCTCCGTGTGGATTAAGACAGCTTACGCCGTCGATCGACTTGATCCGCTTAACCATATAGTCGCGGCGTGTTATGTATTCGCGCTTCATATCGTCTATAACGCTCTGGTCGCCGTCCAAGGCCTCAACAGAGGCTGCCTGCGCGATCGAGCAGGGGTTTGAGGTCATGTGGCTTTGGATGTTTGAGATAGCCTTGGCGATCTCAGGCTCAGCCGCCATATAGCCGATTCTCCAGCCTGTCATGCAATAGGCCTTGGCCATGCCGTTAACAATGATAGTGAGCTTTTTGATATCTTCGCCCAGCGTGGCAATATTCACATGCTCTCCCTCGTAAACAAGCTTTTCGTATATCTCGTCAAAAACAACATATATATTATTCTCGACACAGATCTTGGCAATTTCCTCAAGCTCAGCCTTTGTGTATATCATGCCGGTGGGATTGCTGGGAGTGTTGAGAACCAAAGCGCGCGTCCTCGGAGTGATCGCCGCGCGGAGCTGATCGGGAGTGAATTTAAAATCGTTCTCCTCGGTCGTGTTTATAATGACCGGAACCGCGTCGGCGATTTTTATCATTTCGGGATAGCTTACCCAATAGGGTGCCGGAAGTATGACCTCGTCGCCGGGATTGCATATACATATAAAAACATTTGAAAGCGAGTGCTTTCCGCCGTTGCTTATCACGATATTTTCAACGCCGTACTCAAGTCCTGTGTCACGCTTTATCTTTCGGCAAACCGCCTGCTTTAAATCAAGGGTGCCGGAGGCGGGAGTATATCTTGTGAAATTGGCGTTTATGGCGCTGATACCTGCCCGCTTAACGTTTTCGGGCGTGTTGAAATCAGGCTCTCCCGCGCCAAAGCCCACAACGGGAATACCCTCTTTTATCATTTCCTTATATCTCGCGTCGATCGCGAGAGTGGGGGAAGGGGAGATGCTTTTTGCTTTTTCTGAAATAAATAATGACATATTCAACCTCCATAAAAATTACTTAGTTTATATTTTAATACAATACCCCGCAAAATGCAAGGTTATATTCAACAAAATTTTATAATATGCGCCGCGATTTTACATGATCCTTAAAAATCAATAAACTCGCTTACGTCCGGGAACGCGTTTTCAATATGATTTACGCGGATATCGCCCGCGGTGTACACCTCGATCACGTCAAATCGTATGTCGGTGTCCAAAGGATTGTCCAAAAGGTACTGCTGGGCGGATTTCACAATACGCGATAACTTTGTTTTATTCACGCTTTCGGCCGCGGCGCCGTGACTTGAGTCTTTTCTTGTTTTGACCTCAATAAACGCGACAACGTCTTTTTTCGGTGTCAATGCTATTATATCAATTTCTCCGAATCGCGTGCCGTATTTCCGCTTTAGAATATAATATCCCTTTGATGTCAGCATGCATTCGGCTATATTTTCACCGAGATCGCCGATGTTTTTCCTGTATCTGCTCATTTTGCCGTACCCAAAACTTTAGGCGTCATAAAGGTTTTTCTGTGAACATCCGAGACGCCGAATCTGCGTATCGCCTCGCAGTGCGCTTTTGTGCCGTAGCCCTTGTGCTTTTCGAATCCGTATTCGGGGTACTTTTCGGAAAGCTCGGTCATATACCTGTCCCTTGTAACCTTGGCGATAATCGAAGCCGCGGCGATAGTCTGCGACTTGGCGTCGCCTTTGACTATGTAAAGGCTTTCAATTTTGTTAAATTCTATTCTGTCGTTTCCGTCAACTATCAGGATATCGGGCTCAAAGCCGAGCGAGTTCACCGCGTTCTGCATGGCAAGGTGGGTAGCCTGCCTTATATTGATCTTATCTATCACATCCTGAAAGACAAATTCAGCCGACCAGGCGAGCGCCTTTTCTGTTATTTCATCATACAGAACAACTCTTTTTTTCTCCGACAGCTTTTTCGAATCATTGATCCCCTCGATAATAAGGTCTTTTGGCAAAATAACTGCCGCGGCGCAGACGGGTCCCGCCAAAGGGCCGCGTCCCGCCTCATCAATTCCGCATATGAGTTTTTTCCCGGAATTATACAGTTCGGTTTCGTATTCAAGCATTGCGTTCATGATCTACTCCTTGTTTTCGTATATCCGCGGCGGAAGCTCAAGAGTTATATTTCCGAGCGCCGCCGAGCGGAAGTCGCTCAAAACTATGTTGGCCGCTCTGAATGTGTCGATCTCGCCGCCCGATATAACGCAGCCGCGCTTTCGACCGATAAGTTCCAGCAGCTCATATTTGTTTGCCGAGCCGGAATTTTCGTCAAGCTTGTACACACCTTTTAGAGCTTCAAAATAGTTTTCTTTAAGAAAGCCCAAAAGCTCGTACGCGAGATCCTCGACGTCGAGAATTTCATCTTTTATGCCGCCGGTGAAGGCGATTTTTCTTGCCACATCGTCACTTTCGAACTTGGGCCATAAAATACCAGGCGTGTCAAGCAGCTCGTATTTCCCGGCTATTTTAATCCACTGCTTTGTCTGGGTGATTCCGGGACGGTCTCCGGTTTTTGCCGCTGCTCTGCCGGATAAACGGTT
This sequence comes from uncultured Monoglobus sp., assembly GCA_947585115.1. Lineage (GTDB taxonomy): Bacteria > Bacillota > Clostridia > Monoglobales > Monoglobaceae > Monoglobus. Next base: position 14,998 of record CANPWW010000031.1, on the reverse strand, counting down.
AATAAACGATGATTTGCCCACGTTCGGGATACCTATAACCATCATCTTCACCGCGTGGCGTTTGATGCCTCTCTTCTCATCGCGCAGGAACTTGTCCTTAAGCACATTCTCGATTGCGGCGTCAAGGTTTTTCCTGAGACCTTTCCCAGAGCGGCTGTCCGCGGCTATGGCGGTGTTTCCGTTATTGTTAAAATAATTCAGCCATTTGTCTGTAGCCGCTCTGTCGGCTATATCGGCTTTGTTCAAAACGATAACGCGCGGCTTTGATGCCACGATCTTATCTGTTTCCGGGTTGCGCGATGATAGAGGCAGTCGCGCGTCAACCAGTTCTATTACCACATCCACAAGCTTCAAATTGTCTTTGATCATGCGCCTTGTCTTTGACATATGTCCCGGGAACCATTGAAGCTGATATTGATTTTCCATAAATGTCTCCTTATATTATATAATAAGGCTGTATCACACTGTTCGACGGTGATACAGCCCTTGTTTTTTAAGATACAAACGTAAAGTTATGTTTTTCGTCCTCAATCAGATAAGAGGTTTCGATAGGATAAGCCACCGAACCGAAATTGCTGACCGGCCAGAATCTGAACACTGCGCCGCCGACAATTTCCTTTTCGGGAACTTGGCCGATCTCTCGGCTGTCTCTGCTGTTGTTACGATTGTCTCCCATAACGAAAACTTTATCCTTCTCAACAACAATGGGATTGTCCTTGCTGTATTGGCCGCTGGCTATACAATCCATAATATACGCGCCTGTGCGTGTGGTCTTGTCTTTAATATAAGGCTCGTCAATAACCTGGCCGTTAACGTATACATCGCCGTTTTCGAAGTCGATATAAACGGTGTCGCCCTCTGTCGCAATTACTCTCTTGACATACGGTCTGTCGGGATCACTTTCCGGCTTAAAGATTATCACGTCACCTTTTTCCGGCTTGTAAAAAAAACGGTTAACATAAAGTCTGTCATTTTCCTGAAGCGTGGGCTGCATAGACGCGCCTTGAACTTTTACCAGCGTAAAAACAAAATTTCTGATAAGCAGAGCCAAAGCGACAGCTATAACAAGACATAAAACCCAATCTCTGATTTCTTTCAGCATGTTAATTTCTCCATTCTTCTTTTTAGCTTTTGTTTTCTTGCCGCTTGAATTCGGCGGCATTTGAGCGCGTGTCCGTGAAGTATCGGTTCCGGCGTCACGCGGAGCGGAAGCTCGATGGGTCTGCGAGGCAGCCGCCGCGCGTTTTTCGGATCCGCCGCGCGAGGATGGTCTCTGAGCAACCGACTCGGTTATCTTTGGCATTTTTTGTGTCTGGCCCGGGGTGACGGTCTGCCTTTTCGCGGGTCTGCTTTGAGACGAACCTCTGTTTTTGTCGCTCGCATTGGCAGAAGCCGGTGAGGCGGAACGCTTGGCCTGTTTAGGGGTGTCGGCTTCGCGGGCGGACTCGCGAGGCGTTCTGTCCGTTTGAATTTGAGCGGATGACGGCACATGCGCGGGGCGCGGTTCGCGGCGTGAATTATTGTTGAAAACACTGTCTGCCGACGAAACGCTCGGCGCGGGTTTTACGCTCTCGGTTTTTGCCGAGGGGCGTGTTCCGCTTGAAAGGACAGACGATTCGCTCGCCTTGGCTCTTGCCATTCTTCTCGCTTTCGCGTTTTCTTCCGCTAAGATCTGCTGTTCCATTTCGCGCTGTCTCGCCATGCGGCGGGCTCTGCGCTCCTCAATTTCGCGGAGCATCAAATCAGCCTGAGCGTTTATCTCGGACCTGGCCTTTTCAAGCGTGGGATCATTAGCAGAGGAAGAGCGAGCGGCCTTGTTCGCGGCGTCCTCAAGAATTTTATCAAGTTCCGAGCCGTTTCCGGCGGCGGAATTTCTGTTATTGGAATCCATAATATTTCCCCCTGATACCTTGTAAAATGCCAAAGAGTGGTGATTAAAAATAACCACCACCGCATTTTGCAAATATTATAACTTTTCTCTTACCTTGGCAGCCTTACCCGCTCTGTCACGCAGATAATAAAGCTTTGCGCGTCTGACTCTTCCGTGTCTTACAACCTCGATACGGTCGATCTTGGGCGAGTTGATCGCGAATGTTCTCTCAACTCCAACGCCGTAAGAGATACGTCTGACGGTAAATGTCTCCTGAATGCCGCCGTGATTCTTCTTGATCACAGTGCCTTCAAACATCTGTACTCTTTCTCTGTTTCCCTCTTTAACCTTTACATATACGCGCACCGTGTCGCCTATCAAAAGCTCGGGGAGGTCTTTTCTGATCTGTTCCTGTGTGATTTGCTGCAAAATGTCCATTTAAAAAATCCTTTCTGTTTATACCATTCTTAGATATTCATGTCGAAAAACGACAGCGGACTACCCGATATTAACTACATAATAGTAACATATTTTTTTCAAAATCGCAAGTTATTTAAGGTTAATTTTTCAAAATACAAAAATTTCGATTAAATTTACCAAAAATATCGCGTCGACTTGGGCGCAAATTGTTTAAATTTGCGGTGTTACTCCTCGTCGTCATCCGGGCTGATGATCGCGTCAACAAATTCTTTGGGGTCAAAGGGTTCAATATCGTCGATCTTTTCACCAACGCCGATATACTTCACGGGAATATTATAGTCATTTTTGATAGCGAGAACGATTCCGCCCTTTGCGGTTCCGTCAAGCTTTGTCAGAATTATGCCTGTTATATCGGCCGCTTCTTTGAATTGTTCCGCCTGCTGCACCGCGTTTTGACCCGTTGTGGCGTCAAGCACCAGCAGCACTTCCTTGCTTGAGTCGGGAAGCTCGCGGTCAAGTATCCTGTATATTTTTTTCAGCTCGGCCATGAGGTTCTTTTTGTTGTGGAGCCTGCCCGCGGTGTCGCAGAGCAGCACGTCGATTCCGCGCGCCTTCGCCGCGTTCACGGCGTCAAAAATAACGGCCGCGGGGTCAGAGCCCTCCTGCTGCTTGATGATTTGAACATCGGCTCTGTCCGCCCAGACCTCAAGCTGTTCGATTGCCGCGGCGCGGAATGTGTCGGCCGCGGCTATGAGAACCGATTTTCCCTGATTTTTATAGAGATTCGCCAGCTTTCCGATTGACGTGGTCTTGCCCACGCCGTTCACTCCTATAACCATAATAACGGCGGGCGTTCCGTAAAGCTCAACCGAATTATCGCCGTCCTCAAGTATTTCGGTCATTATGCGGTTAAGCTCGGACTTCAGTTCATAGCTGTCGCGAAGTTTTTTCTCATCGGCGGCCTCTCTGAGTTTCTCGATTATGTCCATTGAAGTGTTAACGCCCAAATCGGCGGTGATAAGCGCTTCCTCAAGCTCGTCGAACAGGTCGTCGTCTATCTTTTTAAACGTTTTTATAACCGTGTTGAATTTCTCGTTGATAGACTCTTTTGTCTTGCTTAAACTTGTTTTTAATTTGCTGAATAAACCCATTATTCACTCACCTCGTCTATATTTAATGATAATAATTTAGATACGCCTTTTTCCTGCATGGTAACGCCGTACAATACGTTCGCGGCCTCCATGGTTCCGCGCTTGTGGGTCACCACGATGAACTGCGTGCTCTCGCTGTAGCGTTTCAAGTATCCGGCAAAGCGGTAAACGTTAACATCGTCAAGGGCTGCCTCGACCTCGTCAAGTATGCAGAACGGGGTCGGCCTCACATTGAGTATCGCGAACAGCAGCGCGATCGCCGAAAGCGCTTTTTCACCGCCCGAAAGCAGAGTGAGGCTCTGAAGCTTTTTGCCGGGAGGCTGAGCCTCGATCTCAATGCCGCTTTCAAGCACATTGTCGGGATCAGACAGGCTGAGCTTCGCGCGGCCGCCGCCGAACAGACGGGAAAAGACCATATTGAAGTTTTCGTTTATTTTCACAAACTGCTCCGCGAATTGTTTTTTCATTATAGCCGTCATTTCGCTAATAACGCGGTTGAGCTCTTTTTTTGACTTGTTCAGATCGTCGATCTGCTCGTTCAAAAAGTCCGATCTTTCCTTGACGTTTTTATATTCCTCGATTGCGTCAATATTTATGTTGCCCAAATTCCTGATTTTACGGCGGAGCTCGCCTATGCGTTTCGACGCCGCGGCGTGGTCAAAACCGCTGAGGTCGCGTCCCTCCTTGGCGTCGCTGTAAGTCAGTTCGTACTCATCCCAAAGATGATCGATTATCCCCTCAAGCTCGGCGTCCATATTCTCATAGCCTGTCTGCGCCTTTGTGTGAAGGTTCGAAAGCTTAAGGAGATTATCGCGCACATCGCTCATTGATTCCTGTTGAGCTTTAACCTCGGTCTCGGTTTCGCGACGTTTTTCGGTAAGCTCATCGAGATATTCTTTAAGCTTTTTGACCGCGGTCTCATTTTCCGCGGCTTTGAGCTCAAGCTGTTTTATCTTGTTTTCCGAGTCTTTGATATGCTTTTCCAATGCTTTTATCTCGTCCAGTCGAGCTAAAGTCGATGAAATAAGCTGCGATTTTTCATTGTTGACGGCGCGTATTTTTTCGTTGGTCTGCTCAATGTCCTTTATGACCGAATGGCGCCTTATGGTGAGCTCGAGAAGCTCGCGTCCGAGCTTTTCGTTTTCGCCGCTCAAACGGTCAAATTGCTTGCCACGGGTTTCTACCGCACGGCTCAGTTCGGATATTTCGTCATCAAGCCGGTCGGCCCTGCGCGCGCTTTGCTCGATCTCGTCGGTTATTTCGTCGATCTGCGAGGTCAGCTCCGTGAGCTCAGAATTCATCTTTTCTCTGTCGGCGCCGGTCGAGTTTATTATCTCGCTCAGGTGGCTGCGCTCAGATTCAAGCTTTATAAGCTCCTCGTTCTTTTCGGATATGCGGTCATTGTTGTTTTTGATTTCCTCAAGCATGTCCGCCGCCTCGATCGAGAGGCGGTTAATAAGTTTTGTCAAAGAAACGATAGTCTTTTCCGTTTCCTTAACTTTTTCTTTAAGTTCCTTAATCTCGTTTGCGCGTGACAGCGAGCCGATCGTTTTCAAAGCGCTGCCGCCTGTCATTGCGCCGCCGGGCTGCACAACGTCTCCGCCCAAGGTCACGATTTTAAATCTGTGTGAACACTTTCTTCCCATAGAAACAGCGTTATCTATGTTGTCCGCTACGACCACCGGACCCAATATGTTCTCGATGATTTCTGTGTATTCTTCATCACATTCGACAAGAGAGGAGGCTGTTCCGATATACCCGTCAAGCTTTTCGGCTTTGGAGGTGTCAAGAACGCGTGAGCGGATCTCCGATATCGGAAGAAATGTCGCTCTGCCCGCCCGATTGTCCTTTAAGTATTTGATCGCGCGCTTCGCGTCGTCGGGGTCGTCGGTCACAATGTTTTGCGCAGCGTTTCCCAAAGCCGTTTCGATCGCGGTTATGTATTTTTTGTCGGTTTTGATGAGCTGCGACAGGGGACCGTGGATATTCGCGCGCAGACGTCCTTTTTTAAACGCGTTCATAACGCCTCTGACGCCTCGGCTGTAGCCCTCAAGATCGCGCTCCATGTTTTCCAGCATTTTTATGTTGGAGTTAAGCTCGCTGAGCTTGATGCTGTTTTGATTCTTTTTATTTATCTGCTGCTGCATCTCGGAGTTTTTCGCGCCGTACATCTCGTCGGTCCTGTTTGTCTCGTCTTTAAGCTCGTCAATATATTTTTTCGAGACATCAATTTCGGCGTCAAGCTCCGAGAGCTTTTGGTTCATCTCGTCAATTGAAGTCGTTTTCCCCTCAAGCTCCGCGCGTATGATCTCAGCTCGCGACTTAAAGCTGTCCATCAATATTTCGCGGCTTGAAATATGGCTTTTAATACCGCCGAGATCGGCTGTCTTTTCGACGACTTCGGCGCGCAGCCGATCGAGAGCTTTGCTCTCTTCGGAAACATCAAGTCCCGATCTGCGTGATTTTTCGGTCAGTTCATCGGCGGCCGCTTTGACCGCCTCGCTCTGAGAGTTGAGAGACTCAAGCGCCGAGTTAAGCTCGCGTATCTGCTCATCCAGCTTGACGGCGCGGTTGTCCGCCTCGGTATTTTCATCGCCGAGGCGGGATATTGAGTTCTCGGAATGGGAAATTTCATTTTCGGCGAGATTGATTTTGTTTTTTATTTCATGGGCAAGATCGCGCAGCTCGTTCTCTTTAGCGCGGCTGTTTTCGGCATCCGCATCCAGCTCGGTCATTTTTTGGTAGAGGGCCTCGACCTTGCTGTCGCTGTCGGAGATCTCTCCTTTTATCGAGTTGATCTGGCTTTCGTAAATATCTATGTTTTCTTTGAGCTTTTTCAGATCTTCGCGCTTTTTTTCTATATTAATAACCGAGAGATTGATCTCAAGATCTTTCATCTCGTCGCGCAGGACCAGATATTTTTTCGCCTTCTCGGATTGAACGCGCAGAGGCTCAAGCTGAGTTTGAAGTTCGCCGAGTATATCCTCAACTCTTGTTATATTGTCCGAGGTGCGGTCGAGCTTTCTTTCAGCCTCGATTTTTCTGTATTTATATTTTGATATTCCCGAAGCTTCCTCAAATATGTGCCTTCTGTCCTCGGACTTTGTGCTGAGGATATTGTCTATCTGTCCCTGGCCGATTATGGAATATCCGTCGCGTCCGAGTCCGGTGTCCATAAACAGTTCGTGCACGTCTTTTAAGCGGCACAAGGTTTTGTTTATGTAATATTCGCTTTCTCCGCTTCTGTAGAGTCTGCGCGAAACACGTATTTCGGGGAAATCAATGCCGAAAATGCCGCTCTCGTTGTCAAGGTTCAGTGTAACCTCGGCAAAGCCCAGAGGCTTTCTGCTCTCCGTGCCCGCGAATATAACGTCCTCCATGCGGCTTCCGCGCAGAGACTTTATGCTCTGCTCGCCCATTACCCAGCGTATCGCGTCGGAAATATTGCTCTTTCCCGAGCCGTTGGGGCCGACTATGGCGGTTATTCCCGAATTGAAATCAAGATAAATTTTGTCGGCAAAGGATTTGAACCCCTGCATCTCAATGCTTTTTAGTATCATAACTGTTATGCTCCGATTTTATTTTGTTTCAGCCGCAGGCACGCTCGGAAGTATCGTGACCGCGATCTCATCGTCGGCGGCGTCAACGAACGCCGTCTTTCCGTGCGTCATGGTTCCGTCGATCAAAAGCCGCGCCAGCTTATCCTCGATATTCTTTTCAATGTATCTCCGCATCGGACGCGCGCCGTAACGCTTGTCATACGATTTCTCAACTACCAGCTCCTTGGCCCCGTCTGAAACCTCGAGCCGTATGTCCTTTTCTTTGAGACCGTCTCTCAAATCATTGAGCATAAGGTCAACGATCCCCACAAGATCGTCTTTTTTAAGCTCGCTGAAAATAATAACGTCGTCAACGCGGTTCAAAAATTCGGGCCTGAAAAGCTGTTTGAGCGCGCGGTCTATCTTTATGCGCGTCGCTTCCTCGGCTTCGTTAAAACCGACAACATTGGACTTGCTGTCGCTTCCCGCGTTTGATGTCATGATTATTATCGTGTTTTCAAAATTCACGACTTTGCCGTGGCTGTCGGTTATCCTGCCGTCGTCCAGTATCTGCAGAAGAATGTTGAAAACATCCTCGTGCGCCTTTTCTATCTCATCAAGCAGAATAACGCTGTACGGTCTGCGGCGTATTTTTTCGGTCAGCTGGCCTGCCTCGTCGTAGCCCACATATCCGGGCGGCGAACCGATTATTTTTGAGACCGAGTGCTTTTCCATGTATTCCGACATGTCGAGACGAATAAGCGATTCCTCGCCGTCGAAGACCTCGCGCGCTATCTGCTTTGCAAGCTCGGTTTTGCCAACTCCCGTGGGGCCGACGAAGATAAACGAGACGGGGCGGCGCTTGAGATTTATTCCCGCCCTCTTTCTGCGGATAGCGTTTGCCGCGCTTGTGACAGCCTCGTCCTGCCCTATAACGCCCGCGTGAAGCCTTTTTTCAAGGTCAACGAGCCGCTCGGACTCGTATTCCGATATGTGTTTTACGGGAATCTTTGTCCAGTTCTCGATAACAGCGGCTACGTCCTCGGGCTCGATATATTTGACCGCTGATCTGCTCAGCGCTTCGATCTTTGACTTGAGCTGAAGCTCGTGCACTTTAAGGTCGGCGGCTTCCTGATAATTGTCGGCCTCGGCTGCCGCGTCCTTATTTTGAACCGTTTCGGCCAGCTCGGCGTTCAGGCGCTCAAGCTCGATAAGCTCGCGGTTGTTTAGGTTTACTTTCGAGGCGGCCTCATCGATAACGTCGATCGCTTTGTCCGGCAAAAATCTGTCCTGAATATATCTTTCCGAAAGAACCGCCGCGGTCCTGATTATTTCATCGGTTATCTTAACGTGATGATAATTCTCGTAATAGCCTTTTATTCCCTTGAGTATTTCTATCGTCTCGTCGATCGTGGGCTCGTCAATCATAACGGTCTGGAACCTGCGCTCAAGCGCCGAGTCTTTTTCGATATGCTTTCTGTACTCGTCGATCGTCGTGGCGCCGATGACTTGTATCTCGCCCTTGGCGAGAGCGGGCTTTAAAATATTTCCCGCGTTCATACCGCCCTCCGCATCGCCGGCCGAGGCGATGGTGTGTATCTCGTCGATTACCAGAATAATGTTTCCGGCTTTTTTTACTTCGTTGATTATATTCCTGAGCCTTGACTCAAACTGGCCGCGGAACTGAGTTCCGGCGATAACCGATGTCATATCGAGAAGATATATCTCGGTGTTCATCAGCTTATGCGGCACCTCGCCGTTTACTATTTTAAGGGCAAGTCCCTCCGCGATCGCCGTTTTGCCGACGCCGGGTTCGCCGATCAAACACGGATTATTCTTTGTCCGTCTGTTAAGTATCTGTATGGTTCTCTCGATCTCGGAATTTCTGCCGATGACCGCGTCGATTTCGCCCTTTGCGGCTCTCGCCGTCAGATTGACCCCGTAAGTGTCAAGCATACGGTTCTTTTTGCGCTCGCGTTCCCGCGTGGCGCGGGGCGCTCTGTTTTTATTATTATCGTTTTCGTTGTTTTGCTGTCTGCCGGGATTCATAAAATTGTTAAAAATGTCCGACATGTTAAACGGATTGCGCTGACGGCTTTTGCCCATCGGCTCATCGCCGCTTGTCTCGTCGTCGTTTTCGACCGATATCAGATCCGCGTCGCCGCCCAGCTCCTGGCGCAGCATATTTATACTTTCTCCTATATCAAAATCATCGCCCATCTCGTCAATGACAGACTTCATTTCACCGTTAAGCCTGTCCATTTCCTCGGCGTCAATACCCATTTTTTTAAGAATGTTGTCGATAGGCCCAATATTCAGCTCTTTAGCGCACGACAGGCAGTAGCCCTCGTTTTTCTGCGAGCCGTCGGGGCTGAGTCTCGATATAAACACAACAGCAAGATTTTTATGGCATTTGCAGCAAAGCATTATACCCCTCCTATTTGCCAATATATTAAAACATTATATCACAATAAAATTATTTTAGCAATAAATTTATTTATAAAGTTTTTACCGTTATCAAATTTTGTAAAAAAATTACTTGAATTCTTGTATTTTTAACTTATTTGTGGTATAATTCTTATGAAATATCAATTAACGGGAGAGTCATATATGGCAATACAAAACTTTGTCGGCAAAAATAACGGGATACCGCTTTACCTTCAGCTAAAGCGAGCTTTTATAGATGAGATCAAATCGGGAAAATATGAAAACATGCAGAAACTTCCGTCCAGAAGAAACCTGGCAAGAACGCTGGATCTCAGCACGACGACCATAAACAACGCTTATCAGGCACTTGTCGACGAGGGCTATGCGGTCACGATCGACCGCAGCGGCTTTTACGCCAGGACGTTTGAGTCGACAAACGATGAATATAACGATATTGTTTGGGAAAACAGCACCGAATATTCCTACAATTTCAGCTACAACAACTGCGACACCTCGTTTCTTGAGGAATATTTTGTTTTGCCGGCCGAGAAGTATAATAAAGCTATCGAAAACAGCGCGAGAATATTGTCGTCCCACGGCAACAAGAGGGGCGAGCCGGGACTTCGTGTCGAGCTATCAAAATTTTTAAGTCAATTCAGAGGGATCAGCTGCTCTATCAATGATATTATGATCGGCGCGGGGATCCAGTACCTTTTGACGGCTATCGTTATGATCCTGGGGACCGACAAGGTGTACGGCTTTGAGAACCCAACCGATTACAAAATGTATATTTGGCTTAAAAATCTCGGCGTTAATATAAAATTTCTGAACATCACCGCGCATAATACCATCGATCCCGACGAGCTTGACAGACTCGGCATTGACGTTATGATATTAATGCCCGAGAACCAGCTTCCGACCGGGCGCAGGATGGGGCTTGAGGAAAGACAGGAGCTTGCCCGCTGGTGCTCGGGCTCGAAGGATAAATATATAATCGAAACCGCGACCGACGGTTATCTGAACTATTCAGACAACATAATAAGCACAATATACACGCTTGCCGAATCAAATGTGATTTATCTTGAGAGTTTTGAATATATTATATCACCGAATATTCACGCGTCATATATGGTGCTTCCGCCCGGGATCATTGATTCGGTGATAAAAAAACTTGAAATATTTTCGCCGCTTGTGACGGCTTATGAGCAGGAAATATATCACAATATGCTGAGCGGCGGATTCTTGAAAAAACTGATACTTAAAAATAATAAGAATATGAAGAAAAAGCGCGATCATCTTATATCCGAGCTCAAATCCTCCGAAATAGGCGATCGTTTCGCCGCCCTTAACACCGACACCGGCATGAACTTTCTCGGGATCATCGATGGCGGAGGAAGCGGAGTCGAGCTTACCCGCGCCGCTTTTGACGCAGGAGTTAAAATATTCGAAATGAGCAAGTTTTTGAATAACCCGAATCCTCAAATTGAGCACCGAGCATTTGTTTTCGGCTACGGCGGCCTGAATATCCGCGAAATAAAAGACGCGGTAAAGCGTATCGAGAGGGTCTGGGGCCGTATTGATTAGATTTTAACAATATTTGGGGATTAGCTGTATTTTCGCCTTGACAAAGAAAATGCCTAATGTTATACTGAATTTGACATAATATTAATTGGGGTGAAGTTTATGAAGATTACTGTTGCCGAGGCGTACGCAAGCCTTAACGAAAACTATGACGAGGTCCTCACCCGTCTGCTTGGAAAGGAAAACCTGGTAATAAAATATCTTACCATGTTCAAAAACGACGGAACATATGATCAGCTTTCCGCCGCGTATGAAAAAGGCGACGCGGAGGAGTCGCTCAAGGCCGCCCACTCACTCAAGGGAATGTGCTTTAACTTAGGCCTGCTGGGGCTCGGCACCGCCTGCTCCGATATGGTCGACGCGATCCGAGGCGGCGAGTACGATCTTGACGCTCTGTACCGGCCGATCGCGGCGGAGTACACAAAGGTTATCGACGCTCTTAATAAATGTCTTGATTGATTTTAGAATTTAAATTGACGGAGGAAATTTATGACAAAAACTAAGCCGACTGTTCTGATCGTTGACGACATGGAAATGAACAGAGTTATGCTGAATGATATTCTGGAATCCGATTTTAACACTATCGAGGCGGACAACGGTACCCGCGCCATTGAGATAATAGAAAGCGATTACGAAAATATTTCCGCCGTTCTGCTCGACGCTATGATGCCCGAGCCGGACGGTTTTGAGGTGCTTAAAATATTGTCCCGCAAGGGGCTTTTGGAGAATATGCCGGTTATTATGATATCCGCCGAAAATTCTCCCGAGTACATTGCCTGCGGTTACGATCTCGGCGTTGTAGACTACATAAGCAGGCCCTTTGACCCGAATATAGTTTTAAGGCGTCTTTCAAACGTTATTATTCTTTACGCCAAGCAAAATCTTTTGACCGCTTTGATAAAAGAGCAGATCTCAAAGCGCGAGGAAAACAACACTATGCTTATCGACGTGCTCAGTTCGGTCGTTGAGTTCAGAAACGGCGAGTCTGGTCCGCATGTTTTGCACATACGCCGCCTGACCGAGCTGCTTTTGAACGAGCTGCAGCGGCTTGACTCCAAATATTATATGCCGCCGCAGGACGTTGCCATGTGGGCGACAGCTTCGGCTATGCACGATATCGGCAAGATCGCCATTGACGACAAGATCCTGAACAAGCCGGGACGCCTGACCGACGAGGAATATGAAATAATGAAAAAACACTCGGTATACGGCTATGAGATATTGGAGCATCTCAACTGGCACAATGCGCCGCTTATCGAGGCTGCAAAGCAGATTTGCCGCTGGCACCACGAGCGCTGGGACGGCAGGGGATATCCCGACGGTTTGACGGGCAGCGAGATCCCGATACCCGCGCAGGTTGTCGCCATCGCGGACGTGTATGACGCGCTCACAAGCGAGAGAGTTTATAAGCCCGCGTACAGCCACGAAAAGGCGCTCGACATGATAACAGGCGGAGAATGCGGAGCCTTTAACCCCGACCTTTTGGAAGCTCTTGTGCAGATCGGGCCAAACATAAAAAATAAAATGGACGACGACACGGACCAGGATTACGACCGGATTGCCGAGCAGATATTCGAGGGTCTGAGAGAAAAATTGAGTGAGATTTAAAATTTTTAAATAAACGGAGGAATGAAAATGAGTTTAGTTATTAAGTCTGTTTCGGACAAGGATTTCGTAAAATACGGAAGAGTGGTTGACGGATATGACTTCGGCGAGCTTCTCTCCACGCTTGAGAAATGCTCCCCCAAGCCCGACGACGTGGTGTATGTTCCCTCGTGTCCCGAGCTCGAAGCGGTTGACGCGAAGAAGTATTTAAGCGATAACGTCTATGGCGGAATGCCGATCCAGATCGGCTACTGCAACGGCACAAACACCAAGCTTAACTGCCTCGAGTACCACAAGGACAGTGAGATCGACATAGCGGCCGACGATGTTGTCCTGCTCGTTGGAAGTCAGCAGGACGCGGCGGAAGGAACCTACGACACATCAAAGGTCGAGGCTTTTCTCTGCCCGAAGGGCACCGCGGTCGAGCTTTACGCCACGACAATGCACTACGCGCCGTGCAGCGCCAAGCTCGGCGAGGGATTCAGAGTTGTTATCGTTCTGCCGAAGGGCACCAACTATGATAAGCCCGATATAAAAATCACAAACGATGAGGACAAGCGTCTGTTCGCCAGCAACAAATGGCTGATCGCACACCCCGACGCGCCCGAGGCGAAGCAGGGCGCCGTTGTTGCCATAACCGGTGAGAACACCGACATTGCCGAGCTGATTAAATAAGGAGGTCATACATATGAGGTGCGCAAATTGCGGAGGAGAAATAATCGACGGCAAGTGCGTTGTATGCGGAAGCGGCTCTCAAACCGGCGTACCGAACGGTTATATGCCGCAGCCGCAGATGCCGGTACCCGAAAAGCCGTACAGCCGTACGGTTTCCATTCCGGCCTGGGTAGGCAGACAGTTTATTTCCTGGATACCATTTGTCGGCGGTATAGTTTATCTGATAATGCTTATCGTCTGGGCGTGCAGCGACAAGTTTGAGCTCACTTCCAAGAATTGGGCGATCGCCACGATTATCGTCACGGTGATAAAAATAATTGTCGGCGCTCTGGTCATGGTCGGCTTGATAGCCCTTATGGTACAAGTGGTCAATAATCCGGAATTCAGGAACGAGTTTGAGAACTTTTATTATTATACATATTAATAAATTGTAATATAATTTTAATAAACAGGTCTTGATACAAGGCCTGTTTGCGTATATAATAATAAACACATAAATTTTTGGAGGTATTCTGAATTGAACTTTCTTGAAGTTATAAAATCAATTATTCTCGGTATTGTCGAAGGCATAACCGAGTGGCTGCCTATAAGCTCCACGGGGCACATGATACTCGTAAACGAGCTGATCCGCAACACAGGCTTTACCGCTTCAGACTTATATTTGTATGTTATCCAGCTGGGCGCGATACTCGCGGTCGTTACTCTGTATTTCCGCAAGCTCAACCCGTTTTCGCCGAGCAAGACAAAGAGCGAGAAGTCGGACACATGGCAGATGTGGTTTAAAGTGATAATCGCCTGCCTGCCCGCCGCGGTTATCGGTCTGCTGCTCGACCCGATTATGGAAAAGCTTGAGAACTGGGAAGTCGTTTCCGCGACCCTTATAATCTACGGTATCGCGTTTATTATTCTCGAGAACCGACCGAGAAAAACTCTCGTGCGCGACATGAACGGCATGACTTATAAAACCGCGCTGCTGATCGGTATGTTTCAGGTGCTTTCGATAATTCCCGGCACCTCGCGCTCGGGCTCGACCATATTGGGCGCTATGATAGTCGGCTGCTCAAGAGAGATCGCCGCGGAGTTTTCGTTTTTTCTTGCGATCCCCGTCATGTTCGGCGTGAGCCTTTTGAAAATTTTAAAATACGGGCTTGTGATGAGCGGCGGCGACGCGGCCGTGCTTCTTATCGGTATGGCGGTCGCGTATATAGTTTCGATGCTGGCGATAAAGTTCCTCGTGAATTTCGTAAAAAGCCACGACTTCAAACCCTTCGGCTGGTACAGAATTATTCTCGGAGCGGTCGTTATCGCCTACTTTTTGATTTTTTAAATAACCATATATTTGTTTTTCAGAAGAAGAAAAGGGTTATTGCCGTATGATTTGTATGACTGGCAATAACCTTATCTTTTTATAATTTTATATTGATATTGGTTTTATACGTCAAAAAGCACTATATCCGTTTCGTAAATTCCGTTTTCGTAGGAAGCGCGCATAATTCCGTTGTATTTTTCGACGACCTCGGTTATGTTTTTAAGTCCGATTCCGTGATTTGCCGCGTCCGCTTTGTCGGTCAACGGCAGCCCGTTTTTGAATTTATGTCTTTGTCAAGCTCTCTGATTTTATTCGCGGTTTCGACCCCGTTTATCGCGCTCATCTCAATATCGGTAATAAGCATATCAAAAACATTGCCGTGCGCGGCGCAGTATTTCAAAAGCTCCTCGCCGGAATAGAA
>CANPWW010000030.1 GCA_947585115.1 uncultured Monoglobus sp. | reverse complement strand
AAGGAGGGAAATTCATGGGTATCATTAAGGAATTTAAGGAGTTTATCGCTCAGGGCAACGTTATGGACCTGGCAGTCGGCGTTATCATCGGCGGAGCCTTCAAGACAATTGTTGACTCGCTGACGAACGACATCATCTCGCCTATTCTGGGCTTGGTCGGCGGCGTTGACTTCTCGGATTTGTCGCTTAAAATCATGGGCGTTGATCTCAAGTACGGCTCGTTCATCACCGCGATAATCAACTTCCTGATCATGGCTGTTATCATCTTCTTTATGGTCAAGGCCGTCAACAAGGTTATGAGCCTCGGCAAGAAGAAAGAGGAAGCCGTTGAGGAAGTCAAGACAAAGGTTTGTCCTTACTGCAAGAGCGAGATCGACAAGGACGCCACAAAGTGTCCCCACTGTACATCCGAAGTTAAATAACTTTAAAACTTCATTAAAAAACCGCCTTTTTCGGAAAGGCGGTTTTTTGCTCCGGCGGATATTCCGCCGCCTCTACAGCATTATATGCGCTACATGTAGGGGACAGTGCCCTCGACGTCCCGGCTCCCCCCCTTGGGGGAGCTGTCGCCAAAGGCGACTGAGGGGGGATCCTAATCCCTACGTTCCCACCTCCGTCAGGCTTCGCCTGACACCTCCTCCCGGGAGGAGGCAAAATAGTGCCCCTATTTTTTGAATTAAATCATTTCATTGTCTTTGCGGCCTCTAAAGCCTGGTCGAGCCAGAACATGCCGATGTCGAAGGCTCTGTAGAGCCCGTCGCGCTCGGCCTGGCGCATCAGCTTTGACGCTTTGCCCTCGTTGGTCTTGAGCTCGATTATTACCCGCTTTGAAACGGTCAAATCATTGAGCTCCTCGTTGTCCTCAAGACGGAAACACGCGATATACGGGTCGTCGGCGTTGCCGTAGCGGATCTCGTTGCCGACTCTCACCAGCTTTTTGCCCTTGTACTCAAGGTACTCGTTTCCGGTCATAGCTATTTTCTTTTTGGGCGCCGCCTTCTTTTTCGGCTTGGGAGCCGCCGCTTTAGCGTCCTTTTTGGTGTTTTCAGCCATAATTCGAACCTGCCTTTCTCACTGTGTATTTTCAGTCCGTATCTTTTAACGCTCAATGTTCTGGTCCCTGCCCGGACCCACGCCGATCGACGAGATCCTGCATCCGATCAGCTCCTCGACTCTCAGAATATACTTTTGAGCCGCCTCGGGCAGCTTGTCAAACTCCTTGATGTCGCTTATATCCTCGTTCCAGCCGTCCATTTCCTCGTAGACCGGCTCGCACTCGGCAAGCTCTGTGAGGGTCGGCGGAAAGTCGGTGGTTATTTCTCCGTTTTTGTTGTACGCCACGCAGAGCTTGATCTTGTCAAGTCCGCCCAGCGGGTCGATCTTGTTGAACACGACCGACGTCAGCGAGCTCGTGCGAACCGCGTACTTGGCGATTACCGCGTCGAACCAGCCCGTGCGCCTCGGTCTGCCCGTGGTCGTGCCGAACTCGAAGCCCTTCTGTCTGATCTGCTCGCCGATCTCGTCGTCAAGCTCGGTGGGAAACGGACCGTTGCCCACGCGGGTGGTGTAGCCCTTGAGTATGCCTATGCACTCGTCGATGTGCTTGGGGCCCACGCCGCTGCCCACGCAAACGCCGCCCGATATGGGGTGCGACGAGGTGACATAGGGATATGTTCCGATGTCGATGTCAAGCAGTATGCCCTGCGCGCCCTCGAACAGCACTTCCTTGTCCTGCTCCATGGCGTCGTGCAGCAGAGGTATCGTGTCGCACACGTAGGGGCGCAGCCTGTCGGCGTAGGCGGTGTATTCCTCGATCACCTTTTCGGGGTCGAGAGGCGTGCCGCCGTATACCAGCTCGATCATCCTGTTTTTTATTTTCAGGTTTTCCCGAACCTTTTCGGGGAATATATTTCGGTCAATCAAATCGCACATGCGTATGCCGCTCCGCTCCGCCTTGTCGGTGTAGCAGGGGCCTATGCCCTTTTTGGTGGTGCCGATGTCGCCCTTGCCGCGGGCGGCCTCGGAGAGACCGTCGAGCTCGATATGGTACGGCATGATAACGTGGGCGCGGGCGTCGATCTTGAGATTCTTTGTGGATATGCCCTTGCTCTCAAAACCGTCAATCTCCTCGAGCAGCACCTTAGGGTCGACAACAACGCCGCATCCAATTATGTTCATCGTGTTCGGATACAGGATTCCCGACGGCATAACGTGCAGCTTGTAGGTCACGCCGTCGACCATCAGGGTGTGGCCCGCGTTGTTTCCGCCCGAGGTCCTTACGACCACGTCGGCCCTGCCGGCCAGAATATCAATGGTTTTGCCCTTGCCCTCATCGCCCCACTGGGCGCCTATTACGATTTTAGTTGACATTAATGTTCACTCCTTTTTTAAACACACCTATATATATTATCACAGAAACGCGGCAAATGCAAGAAATTTTTCTTGATTTGCCGCTTTATATTTAAATAATTTTGTCCGCGCGTCAAAAGCGCCGCTCCTTTGGCTATTTGGCGAATAATTTGTCCGCGAGCTCAAAGCCGCGCTCCGTGAACACGCCCGTCTTTTCGGCCTCGGCCTCGGTGAACGACTTGACTCCGCTCGGCTTTTCGTCATTGCTCGAGTACAGCATATAGGGTATGGGAGCCGCCGAATGGGTGCGGGTCGCCAGCGGCGTAGGGTGGTCGGGCATGAGCAGGATCCGAAAATCCTCGCCGCAGCCTTTCAGGTACTCCAGCACGGGCGCCGCTATCTTTTGGTCGATCAGCTCGATCGCCTTGACCTTGTTGTCGATCTCGTGTCTGTGCCCCGCCTCGTCGGGAGCCTCGAGATGGATATAAACAAAGTCACCGCCGTTTTTCAGGGCCTCCACCGCCGCCTCGGCCTTGCCGTCGAAATTGGTGTTGATGTTGCCCGTGGCGCCCTCGATGTCGGGCACGTTAAGCCCAGCGCAGATGCCGATGCCCTTGATGAGGTCGACCGCCGAAACGACCGTGCCGCTGACGCCGAAGCGCTCTGCGTAGGTCATAAGATTCGGCTTTGTGCCGTTGCCCCATATCCAGATCGAGTTTGCGGGGTTGAGGCCGCGCTCGACCCTCGCCTTGTTTATCGGATGGTCTTTGAGCAGGTCATAGCTCTTTTTCATCAAATTCAAGATCGTCTTGTCCTTGGGCAGGTAGGGGCCGATCACCCGATCGGATATATCGTGGGGCGGGGTCAGCTCAAACTCATTTTTCTTGTTGTGCCACACCATCAGATGACGGTAGCTAAAACCGCCGAAAAACTCGTATTCCCCGCAGCCCAAGTTTTCGTTCACATATTTGATAAGCTCGCGGGCCTCCTCGGTGGAGATCTCGTCGGAGCTGTAGTCTACCATTATTTTGTCCTCGTAATTCGGCTCGTCCGACAGAGTGACGACGTTGGTCCTGAAGGTCGTGTCGGTAAGCTCGAGAGGCACGTTCATCGAGACCGCCTCAAGGGGCGAGCGGCCCGTGTAGTATTTCTGCGGATCGTAGCCGAAAACCGCCAGGTTAGCCACATCGCTTCCCGGGGGCAGATTATCGGGCACGGTCCTCACCACTCCCACCTCCGAGAGCTTCGCCAGCGCGTCAATGTTCGGCTTGCTCGCCGCCTCAAGCGGCGTCTTGCCGCCCAGCTCCTCAACCGGAGTGTCCGCCGCGCCGTCGGTCAGTATAACAACATATTTCATAATTCTCACCTCGTATTAATTTAAACGATCTTAGATATTATACAATGATTTTCCTCGATTGTCAACGTCGAAGCAGGGGATTCGCGGAAATTTTAACAAATTTTAATGCGGTAATTTATTGAAAATGCCCGTTTATTTAAACCGCTTTTTGTTATAATATACAAAAATATTGATTTGGCTTGCATTTTAAACCGCATTGGAGTAAACTAAAATAAGATTAAACAGCTTATATCGGAGGTTTTTTGTATGAGCGGAATAAAAAAGATCGGAGTTATGACCGCCGGCGGCGACTGCCCCGGACTGAACGCGGTGATCAGAGCGGTCGTTAAGACCGCTATACAGGAATACGGCCTTGAGGTCGTGGGAATAAAACACGGCTACCGCGGGCTTTATCTGGGCGGAGACGAGTTTGTGCCCCTCGGGCTGCACGACGTTTCTGGCATTATCTCAAGAGGCGGAACGATACTTTACAGCTCCAACAAAGACAACCTGTTTGACTACACATATATCGACGAGCACGGCCGTCAGCAGCGCGGCGACGTTTCGGACAAAGGCGTTGAAAACCTCGAAAAGGCGGGGATCGACGCCATGGTTATAATCGGCGGCGACGGAACGCTGACCTCGGCCAGGGATTTTTCCCGCAAGGGCGTCAAGATAATCGGCGTGCCCAAGACGATAGACAACGACTTGTCGTCGACCGACACCACGTTCGGATTTGACACGGCGGTCGCCACGGCCACCGAGTCCATAGACCGTCTGAGGACCACCGCCGAATCCCACAGCAGGATAATCGTCGTTGAGGTGATGGGAAGATACGCGGGATTTATCGCCATCGCTTCGGCTCTCGCGGGCGGCGCGGACGCGGCCCTGATACCCGAAATACCCTATGACATAAACAAGGTCGCGGAAACTGTAAAAGCGAACAGGGCCCGCGGCAAGAACTTCGCTCTGGTCGTTGTGGCGGAGGGCGCGAAGCCCAAGGACGGCGATATCGTTATATCAAAAATCGTCGAGAACAGCCCCGACCCGATCAGACTTGGCGGCATTGGCGAGGTAATAGCGGGGCAGCTGGAGCATCTGGCGGGTCTTGAGTGCCGCGCCACGATATTGGGCCACACACAGCGCGGAGGCACGCCCACGGCCAACGACAGGATCCTGTCCACCCGATACGGGGCGTACGCGGTGGAGCTGCTCATGAAGGGCAAATTCGGCAACATGGTGACGCTGAACGGCGCCGATCTGGGCTATGCCTCGCTCGAAAACGTGATCGGCAAAAATAAGGCCGTTGAAAAGGACGGCTATTGGGTAAAGGCCGCCAGAGCGGTACACATGTGCTTAGGAGATTAATTTTCATATTTTTTAACAAAAATATGAAAATTGGGAAAAGCCGCAGGAGCGGTCCGCATGTGTTTAATTTTCTTAATTTTAAAAAATATGAAAATTGTGAAAAGCTACCTGTTCACATGCGCTTGCGAATAATTTTAAAAAAATTTAAAAAAAGTGTTGCAATCGTGAAAATATTGTGTTATAATGTTTTGGTTGCAATTTGAAGGGTAAATAATGGAGCTTAGGCTCTTGTTCATATTAAAACCGAAAGAGGTGAAACAAAGTGAAAGAGAAAATTCATCCGAATTATCAGCAGACGCAGATCAGATGCGCTTGCGGAAACGTTATTGACACGGGCTCCACAAAGAAGGACATCCGTATAGAAATTTGCTCGGCCTGCCATCCTTTCTACACCGGAAAGCAGAAGCTGGTTGACACCGGCGGCAGAGTTGACAAGTTCAGAAGACGTTATGGTCTTGATAAATAATCGGAATCGTATATCGGGCTTCGACATAGTCAATACCAAGAACATAAAACCGCGGCTCTTACACGCCGCGGTTTTTCTTGCTATTTTATGTTTATCTGTATTTCTTTTCCCAAAGACCAGACAACTTTGGCAAGAAAATCCAAAGACGGATTATACGTCCCGCTTTCCAGCCGCGAAATATTTGATTTCCGAGTCCCGACGCGAAGCGCCAGTTCTTCCTGAGTTATATTCTGCTTGGCCCGCTCGTCGATAATCTGAGAGATTATCTCGTATCTGGGCTTAAGTCTTTCATACTCGGCTTTAAACTCCGGATCTTTCATCAAAAGCTCTTTCGCCGCTTCAAATTTAATGCCTGCTTTATTCATTTTCATTATTCCAATTCATTATATTCTCTCCGGTTTTATTATATTATATATATTAAGTTATCATATAAGATAACTTTTGTCAAGTGTAAAATTATTTAAAATATTTTTAATATTCGGGAACTTTTGGACTATATTTGTCGTCTAATAAAATAAAAACCAAAAAAGGAGATTAATCATGTTTAAAAAATTTTTGACTGTCGCGATAGCTTTTGTGATCATCGCCACTTGTTTCGGCACGTTGTGTTTTGCCGATGAAAATATCGCGAACGAGGATGAAAATAACTCTGCCGCGGGCTTGAGCCTCGAAATGAACGGCGTTGAACGTATAGAAATCCGCTCAAGCGGCAACGGACACTCCGGCGAAAATAATTATATTACCAAAGATCAAAACGAAATCAAATATATAATTAACACTATTAATTCATTTGATTTAATAGATGATGGGAAAAAGATCTTCGGGTCCGATGGCCGATCGGACAGTATATATGTATATTACAATGACGGCAGCAAAAAATTTCTCGATCGGTTTTCGGGAAGAATATATTATAATGACGAAAAGCAATACGGCATAAAGGATCTGAAAGGGATATTCGAATTAATTTCCGCTTTTAAAACAAAGGAATTTATGTTAAACCACGAGGTTACATTCGAGCCTTCGGCTTGGGCGAAAGCCGATGTGGACAAGGCTATATCACTCGGACTTGTTCCGAAAGAAAACCGAATTGATTACACGGGCAACATAACACGGCTTGACGCATGCCGCCTTTTGAATAATTTGATGCCGATTGCGGAAAGCGCCGAAGCCGAAAAATCACCGTTTTCCGATACGAGCGATGAAAATATTGCAAATTTGTACAGCTTGGGAATAATTAACGGCAAGACCGAAACCCTTTTCTGCCCGTACGATCACATTACGCGGGAGGAATTTGCGAAAACCCTCGCGAAAGCCTCCGAGGTTTTAAAAATTGATGCCGAGTCCGCAAAACCTAAAATGTACGCTGATCAAGGCGAGATCTCCGATTGGGCGAAAAGCTCTATCGACAAAACGACGGCTCTCGGCTTGATCGAAGGTAACGGCGGCAAATTCAGGCCTAAAGACAGCATAACCAAAGAAGAGGTTATAACAATATTATTGAGACTGCGTGAGATTATTAAATAAGATCGCTTTAATCTATAACATCAATCAATTCTTTAAGAGCCTCTTTACTCATAACAGCGCCTCCTATAATCTTTTATATGCCTCACCGCGCGGTAATACATCTTTTATGATTATTATGTCATTATCTTTATATAATTCTTATATGCGGCCTCTAATTTCAAAAAATCATTGCATCGTTTTGCAAGCGCGGTACTGTTGCCGTTTTTTAATTTGTGGTTATAAACAAGCGCCGCATTTTTTCTGATTCTTTCCTGAATTGATTTAATAAAACGGTATTCAGACCTTAATAAAGCTTTATAATGGATATTCCTTTCGCTGTTAATATCAACATATTTGCACTCGTTTGTTGGCGCAGGAAACATATTATTTAGGTTAATAACCGCATATTTTTTAATTTTTATAAAATCAAGAGCTTCTTTCATTTGCTTATGCTTTTCTTTGTATGACGAGAGCGGAGCGAAATAATTGATTTCGTTTATTCTAAGAATAACGCCTATGTATTTTCGCTTATTTTTCTGATTTTCTTTGCTGTTATGAAACAAGTGGGGCGCATAAGGAAGCAAATAATTAATGTAATTTTCACTTATTTCATATAACTTAATATTCTCCATAAATTCCTCCACAAACAAAGGACAAGCTTCCGCTTGCCCTTTGTCAGACTCGCGCTTAAGAGCGGCGAAACGCTCACTTATAAATTTCTTGAATTGGGTCAAGAGAAACCCGCTTAATAATATTCTCATTTTAGGCTGAGATACACCTCTTGTTATTATACGCAAAATACAATAACAGCTAAATATATTATATTATATATTTAAGCCAAAGTCAAGCAAATTATATCAATTATATAACAAATTAAAAAAAACCTTGAAAAAAGTTTGGGTTTATATTATAATCTATAATGATTGGTATTTTGGAGATTTATCGGGTCTTGGCGTTGCTTTGGCCCGAAAAATAGAAAAGAAAGGTTGATAAAATTGCAGAACCAAGAAAAAACTATGGAAAAGATCGTCGCGCTTTGCAAGGGCAGGGGCTTTGTTTATCCCGGCTCAGATATATACGGAGGCCTGGCCAACTCCTGGGACTACGGTCCTTTGGGCGTTGAGTTCAAGAACAACGTAAAGGACGCGTGGAGAAAGAAGTTCGTTCAGGAGAGCCCCTACAACGTGGGTCTGGACGCGGCTATCCTCATGAATCCCAAGGTTTGGGTGGCGTCGGGCCATGTGGGCGGATTTTCCGACCCGCTTATGGACTGCAAGGAGTGTAAGGCGCGCTTCCGCGCGGACAAGCTGATCGAGGACTTTTCGGGCGAGAACGCCGACGGATGGACCGATGAGCAGATGGTCAGCTATATCAAAGAGCACAACATTCCCTGTCCCGAGTGCGGCAAGCACAACTTCACCGATATAAGAAAGTTTAACCTGATGTTCAAGACGTTCCAGGGCGTCACCGAGGACAGCTCCAGCGAGATATATCTGCGCCCCGAGACCGCTCAGGGCATATTCGTGAACTTCAAGGCTGTTCAGAGAACATCGAGAAAGAAGATACCCTTCGGCATAGCCCAGGTGGGCAAGTCGTTCAGAAACGAGATCACTCCCGGAAACTTTATATTCAGGATCAGAGAGTTTGAGCAGATGGAGCTTGAGTTCTTCTGCAAGCCCGGCACCGACCTCAAGTGGTTCAAATACTGGAAGGATTACTGCGAAAACTTCCTGCTGTCGCTGGGAATCAAGAAAGAAAATATCCGTCTGCGCGACCACAGCCCGGAGGAGCTGTCCCACTATTCTAACGCCACTACCGACATCGAGTATCTGTTCCCGTTCGGCTGGGGCGAGCTGTGGGGCATCGCCGACAGGACAGACTTTGACTTAAAGCAGCACAGCGAGTACAGCGGCGAAAAGATGGAGTACACCGACCCCGAGACGGGCGAGAAGTACATTCCCTACTGCATCGAGCCCTCTCTGGGCGCGGACCGCGTAGCGCTGGCGTTCTTGGTTGAGGCATACGACGAGGAAGTCGTTGACCCCGATAAGAACGACACCAGAGTTGTTATGCACTTCCACCCGGCAATCGCTCCGATAAAGGCGGCGGTCCTTCCTCTTTCGAAAAAGCTCTCCGACGAGGCGAAAGCCGTGTACGCCGACCTGTGCAAGGACTTTATATGCGAGTATGACGAGGCGGGCTCGATAGGAAAGAGGTACCGCAGACAGGACGAGATAGGAACCCCCTTCTGCGTGACATACGATTTCGACTCCCGCGACGACGGCTGCGTGACGGTCCGCCATCGCGACACCATGGAGCAGGAGAGAATCAAAATAGAGGATTTAAAAGATTACATCGCCGAGAGAATAAAATTTTAAGTGAATTTTTCCGCCCGTGTTTGCCTCCTCCCGGGAGGAGGTGGATTTTCGCCATCGGCGAAAAGACGGAGGTGGGAACATAGGCACTAGAGAATAGCAACTAGGGACTAGGACGAAAACCATTGGAATCTCAGTGAAAAATTCCTAGTACCTAGATCCTATTTCCTAGTCACTACGTTGTTAGGAGCTAATGTTATGTTTGAAAAAACGCTGCTTGATGAGCTTATAAAATTTTCAAAAAAAGACGCGGTGCGCGCCCATATGCCCGGCCACAACGGCGGAGAAGGCCTTGACCCCAGGTTTAAGCATAACGCCTTCCGCATTGATCTGACCGAGCTGGACGGCACCGACAATCTTCAGGAGCCGCGGGACATACTGAAAAAGAGTTTGGATCGCGCCGCTAAAGCCTTCGGCGCCAAACAAACATTCTTTTTGGTGAACGGCTCGACCGTCGGCATCCAGGCCGCGCTGCTCGCTTCGGTCCCGCGGGGCGGCAAGCTGATAATCGACCGCTGCTGCCACAAATCGGTGATAGGCGCGGTTATCCAGGCCGGGATCTCTCCGATATTTATCGAGCCCGAGTTTTCAACAAAAACCGGCGTTTACGGCGCGGTTCAGCCCGTGGCCGTTATGGACGCCATGCATGACAATCCCGACGCGGCTGGTATCGTTATAACCTCGCCCAATTACTACGGCGTTTGCGCCGATATAGAAAAGCTGGCGCGGCACGCCCACAGCGCGGGAATGTTCCTGATGGTTGACGAGGCTCACGGCGCCCACTTCGCGTTCAGCGACAGCCTGCCCAAAACCGCGCTGTCTCAGGGCGCTGACATGGTTGTGCAGAGCGCCCACAAAACGCTGCCCGCGCTCGGGCAGACCGCGCTGCTGCATTTGGGAGACAGCAAGCTGATCTCGGCGGCGCGGCTCCAAAAATGCGTGAACATGCTGCAGACATCAAGCCCGTCGTATATGCTGCTGGCGTCTCTCGATTCGGCGATCGGATATATGAAGGGCGCGGGAACCAAACATCTGAACAAACTGATCGAAAAAATAACCGAGATCAAATCCAAGATAGGCGTGCTTGATAATGTTTCATGTATTGTCAAAAGCAGCCTTGAAAACGATTACGACATAATGAAAACCGTGATCGACTTTTCAAACTTAGGCATCACAGGATACGGCGCGGCGGAGCTCTTAAAGCGCGACTACGGCATATACCCCGAGATGGCGGACGAGAGAAACGTGCTGCTGTATTTCACCGCGGGCACCACGCTCAAGGACCTTGAGAAGGTCGACAGAGCGGTGACCGACATATCAAAGACCGAATTCAAGCCCCAGCCGCTCAAGACCGTTCCTCCTCTGCCGCCCGTGCAGATGGCGGCGTCTCCGACCCGAGCGTTTTTCTCGGAGACAGAGACGATCGATCCGGGCTCGGCGATCGGCAGAATATGCGGCGGCATAGTGAACTGCTGTCCGCCCTGCGTGCCGATAGCGGTCCCCGGCCAGCTGATAACGACGAGAGTGGTTGAGTATATAAACACCTACACCGACATAGACGGTATCGAGGTCGTGAAAGACGGGGTGAGCGGAAGTTGAGCGCGCCGTTTGAGGCTCTGTTCGGCCACGAAAGCGTGAAGAAGATCCTGATGTCGGCGCTCGACTCCGGCAAAATCGGGCACGCCTATATTTTCTGCGGCCCGCGCGGAGTCGGAAAACACACCGCGGCCATGTGCTTCGCGAGAGCGGCGGTGGGCGCCTCCAAAAACAACGATCCCGACATCATAACCGTTTCAAACGAGTGGAGCGGCGAGGTTTCGAAGAGCGGCACGATCCTCGCCGGCACGGTGAACAAGATGCGGAGCGATATTTATATAAAGCCCTACGGCGGAGGACGGAAATTCTATATCGTGCCCGACGGCGACACCATGAACGCCGCGTCGCAGAACAAGCTGCTCAAGGTGTTTGAGGAACCGCCCGACTACTGCACGATAATTTTGATCGCCGAGAACCTGAACCGATTTTTGCCCACGATCCTGTCGAGGGCGACGGTTATCAGATTTATGCCGCTGCCTATCGAAACGGCGGCCGAATATCTGACCTCGCGCTTCGGCATAAGCGCCGACGAGGCGGAGGCGAAAGCCGCGATCAGCGGCGGCAGGATCGGCGCGGCGCTTGAGCTGATAGACGATCCCGAGCCCGAAAGGCTGCGCAAAGAGCTTATGAACGGCCTTTTGAGCATGACGGAGAACAACAACAAAAACATGATATTGTTCTCAAATTTTTTAAAAGCCGAGAAAAACGGAACCGATTTTATTTTTTCGGCGCTGAAGAGTCTGCTTGACGATTTGGTGCGGATAAAATTGGGCCTTAATTATACAGTCAACAAAGATATGGAAAAAGAGCTCGCCGAGCTTTCGAAATCGGTAACCGAGCGGGGCGCCGCTCGGATGCTGGATTCGGCGATGAAATACGAGCGGGTTTATAAAATCAACAAAACAGACAAAATAACCACAGACTTTCGCGTGACCATGTTCTGCTTGGCGTGCGAATTATGGGAGGATATACATGGTAGAAATTATAGGAGTAAGATTTAACAGCTCGGGAAAGGCGTATTATTTCGACCCCTGCGGCATGAAGCTGTCAATCGGCACAATGGTCGTTGTGGAGACGGCCCGCGGCGTCGAGATGGGCAAGGTGTCGATACCGAACCGCGAGGTGCCCGACGAGGACATAAAGGCGCCTTTAAAGAGATTATTGCGCGTCGCCAATGACGCGGACAGACAGCAGGCGGACGAAAACAAGATAAAGGAAAAAGAGGCGCGCGTCATCGCGATGGACCTGATCCGCCGCCACGGCCTTGACATGAAGCTGATCGACGTTGAATACACCTTCGATCGCAGCAAGATATTATTTTATTTCACGGCTGACGGCCGCGTGGATTTCCGCGAGCTTGTCAAGTCGCTGGCGGGAGTTTTCAGAACAAGGATAGAGCTGCGCCAGATCGGCGTGCGCGACGAGGCGCGCCAGATCGGCAGCATCGGCATCTGCGGCAGATTTCTTTGCTGCAGCACCTTTCTTGACGATTTCCGTCCGGTATCGATCAAGATGGCAAAGGAGCAGGGACTGTCGCTCAACCCGACAAAAATTTCGGGCGTGTGCGGCAGACTGATGTGCTGCCTCCAGTACGAGCAGGCGGCGTATGACGACGCCCTCAAAACCATGCCCCACAAGGGCGAGGCCGTCGAGACGCCCGAGGGCAGAGGCATCGTGGCTGACACCAACACTTTAAAGCAGCTGGTATACGTCAAGATGGACGGCGAGGAAGGCCACAAGTATGAGATATACAAACCCGGCGAGTTTAACATAATCGGAAAGGAACCCACGGTCTCGCTGGACGAGGTGAGAGAAAGACGCGCCAGGGAAGCCAAGGAAAAAGAGGCGGAAAACATGGTGCCCTACTCTGTTTCGTCGATCGCCGACGAGCCGGAGGAACCCGAGGAGAAAAAGCCCGCTCGGAACCGCCGCAGACGCGCTGGAAAGCGGAACGCGGCTCAGCCGAATGACCGTGAGCAGTCAGAAGAGAAGAACTCCGCCCCGAATCCGAAACGGAACAGACGCGGCCGCGGCGGCAATAAAAAGAAGCCCGCCAAGGGCGGCTACACCAACCAGTAATATGCGAAGATTTTTCACGGAGCCCGAAAACATTGACAAAAAGACGGGCGTTATAACCATAAGCGAGGACGCGGCTCATATCTCAAGAGTGCTGCGAATGGAGCCGGGGGACATGATTCTCGTGTTCGACGGCAGCGGCGCCGAGTATGAGGCCGAGATAACCGAGATCTCGGGCGGCGGAATAAGCGCGGAAATAAGAGCCGAAAAGGATTCCGAATACGAGCCGAAAATAAAGGTCACGCTGTTTCAGGGCATCCCGAAATCGGGCAAGCTTGAGACCATCGTCCAAAAGGCGGTGGAGCTCGGAGCGGTGAGGATCGTGCCCTACCGCGCCGACCGCTCGGTGGCGAAGATCCCCGATGGCCCCAAGGGAGATCAGAAGATCGCGAGGCTGAGCAAAATCGCGCGCGAGGCCGCAAAGCAATGCGGACGGGGACTGATCCCCGAAGTCGCGAACGCGGTTTCGCTGAGCGGAATGCTCGATATGATAAAAGAGCTTGACACGGCGGTAATGCTGTACGAGGAGCTTGGCCACGCGGGCGAGAGGAACCTCAAAGACATTCTGAGGCGCAGAGCCGAAACGATCGGCGTTATCATAGGCCCCGAGGGCGGATTCTCGGCTAAAGAAGCGGAAGCGCTCACAGGGCTTGACAACGTTTTCGCGGCGGGTCTGGGGCCTCGGATACTCAGGACCGAGACCGCGGGCATAGCCGCTCTCTCAATAATTATGTACGAAAAAGACGAGATATAAAACCAAAGGAGAAAACGACAATGGCAAACAAGAAAAAGAAAAAACAGGCCGCGAAAAAGGCCGGCTATGTTAATGAAAAAGACGTCAGGGCCGAAAAGCTTACCAACTGGTACATGATAAATCTGAGCTTCGGCGTGCTGGCGATAATCGTTCTTTTGATACTCAGAAAGCTTTACCGCACCCAGTCCACCCTGCTTTATATGCAACCCGCGGCGTGGATAATGACCGCGGTATTCGCCGCGGCGGCGATAGTTATATTTGTTTTGGGCAAGAGCGGCAAGATCAAAAACTTCAGCCGCGCCCGCAACTACTCGATATTCATGCTGTTCTGCGCGCTGGGCGGACTGTGGCTGGCGCTTTACAACAAGCTGAGAATACCGCTTGAGAAGCTCGTTCAAGCAATAACGCGCAACCCCGGTCAAGCGGTTTCATCCTACTGGAACATATACCTTTTAATGATCGCGGTTGTCGCGTACCTGATAGGCGCGTTTATTTATTATGTCATTAAGCTCTATAAGCTCAGAT
Source organism: uncultured Monoglobus sp. (assembly GCA_947585115.1). GTDB lineage: Bacteria > Bacillota > Clostridia > Monoglobales > Monoglobaceae > Monoglobus. Next base: position 10,814 of record CANPWW010000030.1, on the reverse strand, counting down.
AATTTGCACTCGGGCTGCCGCCTGTGCCCGCGCGAATGCGGAGCCGACCGAACAAAGGGCGGGCTCGGCTTTTGCGGACAGAGCGATAAGATAAAGATCGCCAGATGCGCGCCCCACTATTGGGAGGAGCCGTGCATATCGGGTGACAAAGGCTCGGGAGCGGTGTTTTTTTCGGGCTGCACCCTGGGCTGCGTTTACTGCCAGAACCGCGACATCAGCCGCGACGGCAAGGGCTTTGAGATAACCGCCGGGGAACTGGCGGATAAAATGCTCGAGCTTGAAAAAACCGGCTGCCATAACATAAACCTTGTGACGCCGACACAGCACCTGCCCGGAATAATTCGGGCGCTTGACACCGCGAAGTCAAAGGGCCTTAGAGTTCCGATCGTTTATAACTGCGGCGGATACGAAAAGCCCGAAACACTGCGCCTGCTTGAAAATTACGTCGATGTGTACCTACCCGATTTTAAGTACATAACGGGAAAGCCCGCCGAAAAATATTCCGCGGCTCGTGATTATCCCGAGCGCGCAAAGGCGGCGATAGCCGAAATGGCAAGGCAGACAGGCCCCTGCGTCTTTGACGATAACGGGATAATAAAGAGCGGTGTCATAGTTCGGCACCTTATGCTGCCGGGTCTGCTGTTTGAGAGCAAGAAAATAATTGATTATTTATACAATACATATAAAGACGACATTTATATCAGTCTCATGAGCCAATACACCGTGATGCCGGGGATAGGCGAAAAGTATCCCGAGCTTGACCGCTGCCTGAGCCGCGCGCACTATGACGCGCTTGTCGGCTACTGCGCGGACCTGGGAGTAGAGAACATGTATATTCAGCTGCGGGGCGCGGCAGACAGCGCTTATATACCCGAATTTTACGGAGAATAAAAGGGGGAAGTTTTTATGAAAACCTACACAAACGAGCAGTACGAGGCGCTCAAGAAGGAGATCGAGGGCATCGACTTTGCCGAGGTGAAGCTTGAAAACGAGTGCGAGGAGCGCGTGTGCGGCGACCTGAATCTGTGGGATGGCCGCAACACGGTCTTGGGCTACGCCGACGTTTCATGGTCCAGCAGCGACCCCGGATCGGTCTCGACCTCGGGCGCGGTCATTTGCATGCCCGAGCAGAAAAACGTCACGATAACCGCGCATTTTTCATATCAGGACTATCCGGATATTGAGATCGACAAGAGCTTTGATCTCACCGTGTTAAAAGGCAGCGGCAAAAGGCAGGAAAGCGGCAAAACCAAGATCGACCGCAAGGGCAGGCCGGTGCTTTTCGTTATCGGCGACTCGACCGCCAGCCCATATCCCCATTCGGGCGAGAACAACCGTTTTCCCCAGACCGGCTGGGCCCAGTATTTTGACAAATATTTCGACGAGAGCAGGATACTGGCTCTCGACATCGCCATGAGCGGCAGAAGCGCCAAGAGCTACATGACCGAGGACAACTTCAAGCTGTTTAAGTCAAGCATAACAAAGGGAGACTTTATGATAATCCAGTTCGGCCACAACGACTCAAAGGAGCTTGACAAGAACCGCTACGCCCCGGCAAGCGGCTCGGTAAACGACGAGGGTTCATATAAAAACCTTTTGAGCAAATACATAGAGATCGCCCGCGTCAACGGCGCTATGCCGATAATCGCCACGTCGGTCAGCCGCAGAAAGCTGTCGGACGACAGCCTTGAGGAATACGTGAACGCCGCCAAGGAACTGGGCGCGGAGCTGGGTGTTCCGGTGCTGGACGTGTACGCCCGCGTCAACGGCTGGATACGCGAGGTCGGCCTTGAGGAAGCCAAGTCGCTCTATAAGATAATAAAGCCCCATGACCCGAGGTTTATGTATAACCCGGAATTTCTGAACTCTCAGTTCTACGAGCGCGGCGACAACGACGACACGCACCTCAATATTTTCGGCGCCGACAAGATCGCGGGCTGGGTGGCGGACGAGATCAGGCTCCGCGTGCCCGAGCTGAAAAAATATCTGAAATAATTTGCGCATAAATATTGACAAATCGTGTATTTTTTGAGATAATACAAGAGGTGTTTTGATTTGATGTCAAAATATCCGGACAAGCACTAAAAAATCGGGAGAAAATCAATGATGATTCCTCATCTGAGGTTTTCTCTTTTAAATTGTTTGTGCTTGGCTTTAAGCTATAGGAGGCGAGACAAGTGGAAGGCATAGCGTCCGAGATGTACGAAATGCTCAACGAGACAAAGATCGCGTTCACCGTTCCCCTATTCGGGGGAATCCCCATACCGCAGTCGGTCGTGGTGACATGGGGCATTATGGCGGTGGTCGTGATCTTCTGCGCGGTCTTCACGCGGAGCTTTGATCTGCTGCCCGGCAGGATGCAGACGGCGATCGAGATGTTCGTCGGCTGGATATACAATTTCTTTACGGGCATACTGGGCGAAAAGGGCAGAAAATACATTCCCTATCTTGGCACAGTTCTGATATATATCGGCTGCGCCAACATAGTCGGCCTGTTCGGACTGACGCCGCCCACCAAAGACTTAAACGTGACCGCGGGTCTGGCGATCATGAGCATAGTGCTGGTCGAGGCGGCCGGCATACGCGCCAAAGGAGTGCGCGGCTGGCTCAGGGACTTTAAGAGCCCGATGCCGGTTATGCTGCCTTTTAACATACTTGAGATAATAATAAAGCCGCTGTCGCTGTGCATGCGACTTTTCGGAAACGTGCTGGGCGCCTTTGTCATTATGGAGCTCATCAAGGCGGTCGTGCCTATGATAGTTCCGCTGCCGTTCAGCTTTTACTTCGACATATTCGACGGTCTGCTTCAGGCCTACGTGTTTGTGTTCCTGACCTCGCTCTATATCAGCGAGGCAATGGACGCCGAATAAACAAATCCAAAAATAATTTTAGCAAAATATATTACAAAGATATTCAAAGGAGATGCATATTATGGGAGCATTAATAGCAGTCGGTGCAGGAATAGCGGCGCTCACGGGACTTGGCGCGGGCATAGGCATAGGCATCGCGACGTCAAAGGCGGCGGAGGCCATTGCAAGACAGCCCGAGGCTAAAGGCGAGATAAACAAAACGCTGCTGCTGGGCTGCGCTCTGGCCGAGGCGACCGCTATATACGGCTTCGTTATCGCGATTATGATAATTCTGTTTTTGAAATAAGAATCATAAATCAAGTGTAACGGAGGTCGATATAGATGCTTAATTTAAACTGGAATATAATCTGGACCTTTGTGAACATTATCGTCCTGTTTCTTTTGCTGCGCATATTTTTGTTTAAGCCCGTTATGAGGATCTTGGACAAGCGCGCGGATGAGATCAAAAAGACGATCGACGACGCGGACGCGGCAAAACGCGAGGCCTCGGAGCTTAAAGCAAAATACTCCGAAGAGCTGAAAGCGGCGGGAACACGGGCTGACGCCATAATCAAAGAGGCGACCGACAACGCGAAGGTTCAGAGAGAGAAGATACTCGACAAAGCGAAAAAGGACGCCGACAATATAATCAAGACCGCCGAAAAGCAGACCGAGCTCGACAAGCAGCAGGCGATGAAGGAGATGCGCTCCCAGATCGCGGATGTCGCGCTCAAGGCTGCCCACAAGGCGATGGAGAGCGGCGACATTTCCGAGAACTCGATCGGCAGCTTTTTGAGACAGGTAGGTGAGAGCGATGATTAAGGTCACAAAAACCGCCATGAACTACGGCGAGGCCTTGTTCGACATCTGCCCGTACCTTGACGACAGCGACTTCGCGCCCCTTGAGTCAAAGGAGCTGCGCGAGGTTCTGAGAAATCCCGCGATCAGCCGCGCCCACAAAAGCGCCGCGGTCGACAAACTGTTCAAAAACGGCTTTGAGAACATAATCCGCGAGATCTGCGTGAACGGTGATATGGACGTTTTTGACTCGCTCAAGGACGCCTACAAGTCGGTGCGCAACCGCCGCAACTCGGTGGTTGAGGCGACGCTGGAGCACGCCGACCCGCTTTCGGAGCGTGACATTGAGGACGTTAAAAAGACGCTGCTGCACAAATATAAGGCAAAAAGCGTCAAGCTCAATCTTGTGGAAAACAAGAGTCTTATCAAGGGCTATCGGCTGACCGTCGGCGACAAGGTGTATGACAACAGCGCCCTGAGGGCCCTTGAAAAAATGCGCAAAAAATTAAAGCGCAGCGAGGCAAAGGGCGCGGACGTGGTTTCGGTGCTCAAGGAAGAGATCGACAGCTTTGACAACGCGATGGCTATCGAGGACGTGGGAACCGTCTCCGAGCTGGGCGACGGAATCGTTATTGTCCACGGCCTCAGCAACGCCATGTACGGCGAGATGGTTATTTTTGAGACCGGGGTCAAGGGCATGGTCCAGGGCCTTGAGGAATTCACGGTGAGCTGCGTGCTTCTGGGCAGCGACCACGGCCTTCATGAAGGCTCAAAGGTCAAGCGCTCGGGAAGGCGCGCGGGAGTGCCGGTCGGAAACGGGCTTATCGGCCGCGTCGTCAACGCAATAGGCGAGCCCATCGACGGCGGCGGAGAGATCGTGCAGGATGACTTTTATCCGATTGAGAGCCCCGCTCCGAGAGTTATAGACAGACAGCCGGTGTCCGTCCCAATGGAGACCGGAATATTGACGATAGACAGCATGTTCCCCATCGGCAGGGGCCAGAGGGAGCTTATAATCGGCGACAGACAGACGGGAAAAACCGCTATCGCCGTTGACACCATAGTGAACCAAAAGGGCAAGAACGTGATCTGCGTCTATGTGGCGATAGGCCAGAAGGCGTCGACCGTCGCCAAACTGGTCGGCGACCTGAATAAAACCGGAGCCATGGACTACACTATTGTGGTTTCGGCTTCGGCCAGCGACCCGGCTTCGCTGCAGTATGTCGCGCCCTACGCGGGCACGGCCATGGCGGAGTATTTCATGCGCCGCGGCAGAGACGTGCTTATCGTGTACGACGATCTTTCAAAGCACGCCGTGGCGTACCGCGCCATGTCGCTGCTGCTGGAGCGTCCGCCCGGCAGAGAGGCGTACCCCGGCGACGTGTTCTACCTCCACTCGAGACTGCTTGAGCGTTCGAGCCGCCTGGACGAGGCCCACGGCGGCGGCTCGATAACCGCGCTGCCCATAATCGAGACCCAGGCCGGAGATGTTTCGGCGTATATCCCGACCAACGTGATCTCGATAACCGACGGCCAGATATTTCTCGAGAGCTCGCTGTTCTTCGCGGGCATGAGACCCGCGGTGAACGTGGGTCTGTCGGTCTCCAGAGTCGGAGGCGCGGCCCAGAGCAAGGCGATGAAAACCGCCGCGGGGCACCTGCGCATAGACCTGGCGCAGTACCGCGAAATGGAGGTCTTTACCCAGTTCAGTTCCGACCTCGACCCGGCAACCAAAGAGCTGCTGGCGAGCGGAGACCGGATAATGGAGCTTTTGAAGCAGCCGCTTTTAAATCCGCTGTCGATGACGGCTCAGGTGCTGCTGCTTGTGGCGAGCAAGAAAAAAATGCTGCTCGATATCCCCCTCGACAAGATCAAGCAGTTCAGGGACGAGTTTCCCGACTTCGCCGCTTTGCGCGACTCGGGCCTCGTCACGTCGATCGAGGAAACGGGCGCGCTTTCCGAAAAGGACGAGGACAGGATCGCCGGGCTGTGCAAAATGTTTATAGAGGAGAAATTCGGAGCGCCCGAGGGCGCGGAACAGGAGTAATATAATGCCGAATATACGCGAGATCAAGGGGCGCATGAAGAGCGTTAACGATATCATGAAGATAACCAACGCCATGTTTCTCATCGCCTCGTCGAAAATGAAGCAGGCGAAGAAAAAGCTCGACGACACCGAGCCTTATTTCTATACCCTTCAGGACACGATCGCGCATATTCTCAGGCACACGCCCCACACCAGCAACCCGTATTTTCACCGCCGCGACGAGATCCCGAACGAAAAACGCAAAAAGGGATTTATAATCATCAGCGGCGACAAGGGCATGGCGGGAGCGTATAATCACAACGTTTTGAAGCTGGCCGAGGACGAAATTGCAAAGGGCGGCGAAATCAAGCTGTTTATCATCGGTCAGGTGGGCAGAATGTACTTCGCGCGGAAAAAGATACCCTACGAGGGATATTTCAGGTACACCGCCCAGAACCCCACGCTCTACCGCGCGGAGGATATAGTGAATCTGATGCTGGATAAGTTTATAAACGAGGAGCTTGACGATGTGTACGTTGTGTACACCGTCGAGAGCGGCGGCGTTAAGGAAGAAGCCAAGGTGCTGCAGCTGCTGCCCTTCCGCAGGACCAAGTTCAGCGACCTTAAAAAAATGGGCGTGCATGAGATACAGTCGGACGCGACGTTTGACCCGTCGCCCGAGGAGGTCATGATGAACCTTGTTCCCAGATATGCCAAGGGCATCCTGTACGGCGCGATGGTCGAGTCGTTCGCCGCGGAGCAGGCCGCCCGAATGAGGGCCATGGACTCGGCGACCAAGAGCGCCGGAGACATGATCAAGGACCTCAATCTGGCGTACAACCGCGCCCGCCAGGCCGCTATAACTCAGGAGATAACCGAGGTAGTCAGCGGCGCGAAGCACAAAAAATAGGAGTTGAAATATATGAACACAGGAAAAATCGTTTCGGTCGCGGGGCCGGTCGTTGACGTGGCGTTTAAAACCACAGCCGAGCTGCCAAATATAAAGGACGCGCTGATCGTTAAATCGGACGGCGAGAAAAAGGTCATGGAAGTCTCGAAGAATATCGGCGACTGCGTTGTGCGCTGCATAATGCTGTCCGCCAGCGAGAGGCTCAAAAAGGGCCTTGACGTTGTCTCGACCGGAGAGCCGATATCGGTCCCGGTGGGAGAAAAGACCCTCGGCCGCATGTTCAACGTTCTGGGCGAGCCCATAGACGACGGCGGCCCCGTCAAGACAAAGGAAAAATGGCAGATCCACCGAAACCCGCCCAGCTTTGAGGACCAGAGCCCCGTTATCGAGGTGCTTGAGACCGGAATAAAGGTCATAGACCTTTTGGCTCCCTACGCCAAGGGCGGCAAGATCGGCCTGTTCGGAGGCGCGGGCGTTGGCAAGACCGTTTTAATACAGGAGCTTATCCACAACATCGCCACAGAGCAGGGCGGATACTCGATATTCACCGGAGTGGGCGAGCGCTCAAGAGAGGGCAACGACCTCTGGCACGAGATGAAGGAGTCGGGAGTTATCAAAAAGACCGCTCTTGTTTTCGGCCAGATGAACGAGCCGCCCGGCTCACGTATGCGCGTGGCGCAGACGGGCCTCACGATGGCGGAATATTTCAGAGACGTGAAACGGCAGAATGTGCTTTTGTTTATAGACAATATTTTCAGATTTATTCAGGCGGGCTCCGAGGTCTCGGCGCTGCTGGGCCGCATGCCCAGCGCGGTGGGCTATCAGCCGACCCTCGCGAACGAGCTGGGCGAGCTTCAGGAGCGCATTGCCTCCACAAAGAACGGCTCGATCACCTCGGTGCAGGCGGTATATGTGCCCGCCGACGACCTGACCGACCCGGCGCCGGCCAACACGTTCTCGCATCTTGACGCCACAACGGTGCTTTCAAGAAAAATAGTCGAGCAGGGAATATATCCCGCGGTCGATCCGCTTGAATCAAGCTCCAGAATCTTAGAGCCCGCTATCGTTGGCGAGGAGCACTACAGCGTGGCGCGCCGCACCCAGGAGATACTTCAGAAATACAAAGAGCTTCAGGACATAATCGCCATACTGGGCATGGACGAGCTGGACGAAAATGACAAGCTCACGGTCTACCGCGCAAGAAAAATACAGAAATTCCTGTCGCAGCCGTTCTCGGTGGCCGAGGTGTTTACCGGAATTCCCGGCCAGTATGTGCCGCTGGCGGAAACGATACGCGGCTTTAAGGCGATAATAGACGGCGAGATGGACGACTATCCCGAAAACGCGTTTATGAACGCGGGAACGATCGACGACGTTAAAAAATACAGGGGCGAGTAATCGGAGGCCGATATGAGCGATAACAAAACCTTCAAACTTAATATTCTGGCAAGCGACCGCCCGTTTTACAACGGCCCCTGCGAGATGCTCGTATTCCCGGGGCTCGACGGCGAAATGGGCGTACTGCCACGCCACGAGGCGATGGTGACCTGCACTAACGAGGGCGAGCTTAGGTACAAGGTGGACGGCGACTGGAACTACGCGGCGGTCAGCACGGGCATAATCGAGATCATGCCCGACCATGTGACGCTGCTGGCCGACACGGTGGAGCGCCCCGAGGAGATCGACGTGAAGCGCGCTCAGGCCGCCGAGGACAGAGCGAAAGAGGCTCTGCGCCAGAAGCAGAGCATAAAGGAATACTACCAGACCCAGGCCGCGCTCAACCGCGCGATCTCCAGATTAAAGGTCTCGGGACACAATACGCAGCGCAGGGACTGATAAACAGTCCCCGCGTTTTTTATTATTTTAGATTTTCTTTTAAGATTTTTTTCGGCTTGTCAAATGGTATCGCCGTCTTATTGCCGCGCGTTTCCGCATAAGATATAATATGAAAAAACCGATAATAGCCGCGATTCTCGCAGCAGCCCTGCTTACGCCGATTTTGGCGGATAGTCCCGAACCGCCGAGCGCGGAAAAAATTGTTGAATACGCCCGCGAAAACTGCATCGGCAAGCCGTATTCAGCCGAAAACCGTCTCGGCCCCGAGTCCTACGACTGCTCGGGCCTGATCTGGCGCGCCTGCTCCGCCTCGGGCTATGAAATGTCGCCCGGCTGCACCGACAGCCAGCTGAAGTGCGGCGAGCCGATAGAATTTTCCAATCTTATGCCCGGAGATCTGATATTTTTTGATTATGAAAACGACGGCGTGACCGACCACGGCGCCATATACTCGGGAAATAATAACATGATCCACGCGACCCGCTCCGGCGTCCGCGAAACCTCTCTCGACAGCCCCACCGGCGTATACGAAAACCAAACCTTCCGCGCCGCCGCCGTGGCATTTAGACGCGTCGTCACCGATCGCCGGGAAGAGAAAGCGGGCGGATAATATCCGCCCCTACGGCATTTTGCGCACGTTGCCCGCAGGAAAGGCAAATATTGGCGCCCCTCGGGGGAGCTGTCGGGCAAAGCACGACTAAGGGGGATGCCCTAGTTCCTAGAACCTATTTCCTAGTCCCTACGTTATCTGTGAGTGAACCGCCCTACTTTTATTTTTTCAATTTAAAATCCAATATTTATTTACTCTCGACTATAACGGTGCTGTATACTTCGTCCCACTTTACCGAGCAGCCGAACGCCTCGGACACCGCTCTGGCGGGAACCAGCGTTCTGTCATTGATAACCATAGCCGGAACATCAAGTGTTTTTACTTGACCGTTTACATACATTCGGTCGCTGTCGATCACAAGCGAGACGGTATTTCCGCCTTTGACCGCGGTCACGGTCTGAGCGCTCTCATCCCAATTGACACTCGCGCCAAGCGCCTCAAACACCGCCCGCGCGGGAACCAAAACTCGATTATCTATCATCAGCGGTTGCTGATCAAAACTGAGCTTTTTGCCGTCCACGTTAACATTAGCGCTTTGCTGAACGTCAAATAACGGCGAATTGTAATTATAGTGGATAGGCGCCGTTCTATTATATCTTGACATCGTTTCCGAATGATTATCAATACCTATATTATTCCATTGCTCTTGACTTCCGCCAAAAAATATTTCTATATTTGGTATTATGTCATTCCATCTAAAAGAGGCTCTATCATGTTTTCTAAAAGAGTTCAAATCTATATATGTAACACCATCCGGAATTGATAGGTTATCTATATTACATCCTAGAAATGTCCCATTTTCTATTCTTTGAATTCCTCTTGGCAATATAATATTTTTAAGATTTTCATTACCCATAAATCCTTTAACTGTTGTTATGCTGTTAGGTATTACTATGCTTTCAAGGGTATTACAATTATTAAAAACATACTCTGCTTCAATAACGCTATTTGGAATTACAACATTTTTAAGATTTTCATCATAGTAAAACCCTGCTATCTTTATAGTGCCGTTCGGTATTATAACCTCGGTTAAACCGCCACAAGAATTAAATGCGTTGCCAATATATTTTAAACCGGCGGGAAATACTATATCCGTTAATCCGTCGCAGTAATCAAACGCACCCGATGCGATCAGCGTCGTTCCGGTTTTAATTGTATATTTGCCGGATATTTCATCTTTTTGAGTATATACCAAACAATTGTCAATATATAATATCCCGTTTTCCCAATTCTTTTTGTTGTTATAATATTCGGTATCATAAAATGCCGAAGAGCCTATCTCTTCCAAATTGTTCGGCAAATCAATTTGGTTTAGCTTTTTACAACCGTAAAATGCTTGACTGCCTATTTCTTTAACACTTTCTGACAAAAAAACATTGTCAAGATTGACACAATTTTTAAAAGCCCAGCTGCCAACAGAAGTAACACCGTTTGAAACAACAAGACGTTTTATATTTTCACTGTAATTATACCACGGCAGCTCAATATACGCAGCACCGGCCGAACGTTGAAACGGATACATCTCGCCGGTGCCGCTTATTGTCAACGTACCCGAATCGTCAAGCGCCCATGTGACACTTGTGCCGCACTCGCCGCTTGCGACAATCGTGGCGGCGTTTGCGGGCATAAATGTCAGCAGCGCGCATAACATTGTCAATACCAATCCCAAACTTAAAATCCTTTTCATAAATATACCTCCTTGAAAAATAAGGTAGTGTCAAACAGACACCCCTAATTTTATTATAAATTTGATTTAAATGTCTATTTTTGCGAGATTTTTGCTTT
>CANPWW010000029.1 GCA_947585115.1 uncultured Monoglobus sp. | reverse complement strand
CTCCTCGATCAGGTTGCGCTTTATGCTCTCGTGGGTCTGCTCGCGGTCCCAGGGGCAGCCCCCGGGCGCCCGCAGCAACTCGGTCACGCGCACCAGATCGTCAAAATTATATTTCTCGCTCTCGTTTTTAAAATTAAAATCCATTTTTTACTCCTTTTATTTTATCAGCCTAAGCCGCTCTAAAATGCCCGCGATCTTCTCGCCCTTGGGCAGGTTCAGCAGATCCTCGCGCTTAACGGCGCGGACAACGAATATCATAATAAGATAAACCACGCCGCAGACCGCGATCTCAAACAGCGTCATAAGCCTTGACGACGGCAGAGCGCCCGCGATAAAGAATCCGGCCGCGCCCATAACCAGAGCGGCGATAAGCGGTTTCACTATCGTGTCGATCGGCTTGAATTTCATGTCGGACAGCCGCACTATCTGCACCGTGTTGATGACCGCGATTATCAGATAGCACAGGAACGTGCCCATCGGCGCGCCCTCGATTCCCAGCACGGGGATCATTAAATAGTTGAATATCACCTTGGCGGCGCCGCCGATCAGCATGTTGATTACCGGGTAATAAACCTTGCCGTAGGCCTGAAGCATGGCGTTTGTGACCTGAACGACCGAAACCGGAATGATCGCGATCGACAGGATCGCCAGAACGTTCGCCGCGTTGTCGGTGCTGAAAAGCAGGTTCAGCACTCCGCCCGACAGCGCCGACATGCCTATGGCGCAGGGCGCGCCGAACAGCAGCGCCAGACGGATCGCGCTCTCGGTTATGTTTCTGGCCTGGATCTTGTTGCCCTTCGCCAGCGAGCCCGAGATCGCGGGCACAACGCTGGTTCCAAGCGCCACGACCAGGGTCAGCGGCAGGTTGAACATAGTCAGCGCCTTGCCGGTATACATTCCGTAAAGCGACGTGGCTTTCTGGACGTTTATCTGAGCCGCGTCCCAGCCCTCCTGTGCCACCTTCTGCATAAACTCGGAGCTGCCCTCGAACATAAACGCGTAGCGGTCAAAAACCGAGGGGTTGACGACAAGCCTGCGGCTTATGGTCGACATATCTATAAGCGTCGTGAGGCTTGAGACCGACGCGCCTATCGTTATGGGTATCGCGATGAGCACCAGCTCTTTGAGTATCGTTTTTTTCGGTCTCAGCTTTTGAGCCGCCGTCACGGACGGGGCGACCTTTTCACCGCGCCGCTTGGCCGCGACCGCGAAAAATATGTAAATGCAGATAAGCAGCGTGGCCGACATAAAGGTACCGGCGGTCACGCCCAGTATCGCGCCGGCCGACGCGTAGACCGTTCTAAGGTGCGCCGACTGGATGACCCGTCCGGCCATGTCCACAAGGTTCGGCATGTCGGTGTTCACCGCCATGTTCATAAAGAAACCGGCCGCCAGAAGTCCGATAACCAGCTTTCCGGTGGACTCGATAACCTCGGAGAACGCGGTGGGGTACATGTTCTGCCTGCCCTGGAAATATCCGCGCAGCGCCGACGCCATCGACACAAAGAAGATGGCGGGCGAGATCGCCTTGATGCCAAGTTCTGCGTCGGGCATGCCGACCGCCCTCGCGAACGGCCCCGCGAACGCGAACAATATAACGCTGCCGACTATTCCGATAACGAACAGCAGCGAGAACGCGGTCTGGAAAACGCGCTTCGCGTCGCGCTCGTCCTCGCGCGCCAGGCTTTCTGAAACCATTTTTGATATCGCCACCGGGAAGCCCGCGGTCGCCACGATAAACATAAAGGTATAGATCTGATAGCCGCCGTTAAACAAGCCCATGCCGTCGTCGTTTATCAGGTTGGTCATGGGTATCTTGAAGAACGCGCCTATGATCTTAACTATTAAACTCGCTATGCCCAGGATCAGCGCGCCCTTAACAAAGCCGCCGCCCGCGCTCTTTTTCTTGCTCAAATATTTCAGCTCCTTGTTTGTGGATAATTTATGTTATTTTACTATTATATTATAACGCGCCGCAAATTACAATATATATTTTGAAAATTAATCAATTTGAAAACAATTTTGACAGTCACCGCAAAAAGCGCTTGACAAAAATGAAACGATAATATATAATAAACATACGAAAGAGAAACGGCAGAGCGTAAAAACGGTCAGCTGCTTCGAATAAGTTGAATATCAACCGATCCTCGGCCGCTAAACTTTGGATCGGTTGTATTTTTATTGCACAGACTGTGCAAAGATCGTAAATTTAAGATAGTGTTACAAATTATTCATAGCGCCAAAAAAACCGCCTTGATTTCTCAAAGCGGTATAAAATATTACTGTTTGGCAGGCGTCCCATTCTCCTGCATCTCTCAGGGTTTTCACCCTTGTCATACCATCGGCGTGTGGACCGGACGTAATCCTCCACCTCAAACAGCAACGATATTATTGTATATCACCAAAACGGATTTGTCAATCATGCAAAGCGCCGCTTTGATTTTATTTTATTAAAAAGGTCTTGATTTTTTTATTAAAACACGGTATAATAATCATGTGAGAATTTCAGAAATTCAGAAAAACAAAAGGATGATGAATATGTTAGCCGAGATAAGAGGCCGCTCTCAGGTTACAATCCCCGCGGATATCGTCAAAAAACTCGGTATCAGCGAGGGTGACAAGTTCGACATCACAGAAAAAGACGGAGGCATATTTTTGTGTCCCGTGGTTGTGTACCCCAAGGATAAAATCGCAAAAATCGCAAAATTGATCCAAAACGCCGAAGGGGAAACGGCAAAACAGACCGCCTTTGAAAGCGTAGAAGATATGTTTGCCGACATGGGGATCGACATTTAAAATGTATAAACTGAAATACACAAAGACCTTTGAAAAGCAATTGAAAAGCTTATCGCGCGTTGAACAGACAGCGGTGGCAAAAAAGCTCAAATTATTAATTAAAGATCCGTTTTATCCCTCACTCAGAAGCAAAAAAGTGCAGGGTCTTGATAACGTGTTTGAAATGAGTGTCAATATGGACATAAGAATTTTGTGGCGATACGAAAACGGTGTCATTATATTGTTGTTGGAAATCGGGCACCACAAGGACATACTCGGTATATAAAATTTTTGTTTCTAAAAATTTTGTCGAAAAAAGAGGAAAAGTTTTTATTTACATAATGTCGCGGCTGTGATATAATCAAACTTGCCTAATTAATTACTTTCTTTAATGCACGATGCATGTATTTAATGTGCAAAAAATACATGCTCGTCTTTCTACACATGCATTGTGCGTTTTGAAAGATTAATTAGGCAATAGAGCATCGTGTTTTTTGGGCGCGTTGCTCTGCTTCGCGCCTTTTTATTTTGCGCAAAATTTTTAAATTCCGGGAGGTATCGCTATGATAGTCAAGATCGATTCGATGGGAAGGATCACGGTCCCAAAAAAATTCAGGAACGAGTTTAATTTAAGGCCCGATTCGGAGGCAAACATGCTGCCTCTGCCCGACGGCAACGGAGTCTCGCTGTTTCGGCTCGTGCCCCGCTGTGCCAACTGCGGCGAGGAAAAGGGCCTTGAAAAATTCGAAAATATCTCGCTCTGCCCGAATTGCAGAAGGGTCTTAAAATACGCGCTGAGACAGGCCCCGGCGGCACCAAATAACATTCAATAAAACATAATTTAATATTGCCAATTTCCTCCAAATATGATATTATTTTTATTTGAAGAATAAATATCGGGAGGAAATTGCTATGAAAAAACGAATATCATTATTATTGTGCCTCGCGCTGCTGCTTCAGACGGTGATCTGCGCAAACGCGAGCGCCGCCGAAATAGGCGATAACTATATCTCATCTGCCGGCGCCTGCGTTATGGATTACGAGACGGGCGAGGTGTACTATGAGTATAACGGCTACACGCCGCGCGTTCCCGCCAGCATGACAAAGATAATGAATCTTTACTGCGTGTACGAGGCGCTGAAAAACGGCGAGATAAGCCTTGACACTCCCGTTCCGATAAGTGCGGCGGTCTATAACAAATCCCGCGACTCGGTTTACCAGAGCGTGCTGCCCCTTTATTATAACACGGTCTACACGGTGGACGAGATGATAGACGTCGCAGCGGTATACTCCGCCAGCGGCGCGGCCGTGGCTCTGGCCGAGCTGGTGGGCGGCGGAAGCGAAAGCGCCTTTGTGGAGCGCATGAACCGAAAGGCCGCCGAAATGGGGCTTGACGCTGTTTACTACGACAGCTGCGGCATAGCCGAAAACAAGATATCTCCCATAAGCATGGCGCGCCTCGCGGCCAATATCATCCGCGACTATCCCGACATACTTATAAGGACCGCCAAGCCCTCGGTCCGTTTCCACGGAAACACCTATCCCACAACAGACCACCTGCTTGACACCTACTACTATTCGGGAGCCGACGGCCTCAAAACAGGCACCACTCCCGCCGCGGGCTACTGCTTCTGCGGCACGGCGGTGAGAAACGGCAGGCGCATGATCTCGGTCACCATGAGCTCATCTTCGACCGGACAGCGCTTTATCGACACGGCCC
This sequence comes from uncultured Monoglobus sp., assembly GCA_947585115.1. GTDB lineage: Bacteria > Bacillota > Clostridia > Monoglobales > Monoglobaceae > Monoglobus. Next base: position 20,802 of record CANPWW010000029.1, on the reverse strand, counting down.
GCCTGCTGGACTACGGCTTCGCGGCGGCGAACGACAAGTACGGCAGCATATACTACACCGACATGCGGACGTTTGTGAACGGGACCGAGCTTCCGACGTTTTTGTATAACGGCGGCTCGCCAAAAATTTTGATTATCGCCGAGGACCTTCAAAGCTGCGGCTTTGACATGTCATACGATGAAAGCACAAAAACGGTCTACGCCAAATTCAACGAAAACAAGCCGCACGCGCCCATCGCTTTAGACAGCTACAAAAACAAAAACGGCGAAAAGGCGTTTTCGATCTCAAGCGGCGACGTGAGCCTCGTTATCGACGACGGAGCCGAGCAGCACAATATCTCCGATATTTACAACATAGGCGGCTATATCTGCGCATCGGTCGACGAGATAGGCGCGGTATACAATTACGCCTGGAACGACGCCGAGCGCGCCGCGGACATCACCGCCTTTGGCAAAACGGCCGCTCCGGGAGCCGCCGAAAATCCGCTCGAGAAACTGACCTCAAAGAGCGCGTTTATCATGGACTATGAGACGGGAGACGAGCTGTATTCCCTGGACGCCGACACGCGCAAGCCCGCGGCGTCCATCGCCAAAATGATGACGGTCTACGTTCTGCTCGACGCGGTGAAAAACGGCGAACTGAGCCTCGACCAAACGGTGCCGATAAGCGAGAACGTCTACAACCTTTCCCGCAACGAGGACTACAAGATGATGGCGAACCTGAACTACGACGAGACCTACACCTTGGACGAGATGCTCGACATGATAGTTATCGACTCGGCGGCGGCCTGCGTCACCGCCTGCGCCGAGCTGCTGTGCGGAAACGAGGGCGCCTTCGCCGAGCGCATGAACCAAAAGGCCAAAGAGATCGGAATAGGCTCCGAGTTCCACAACGGCACGGGCGTGTGCCTGAACCCCGACACCGACGGCAAGGAAAACCTGATGTCGGCGAGAGATATCGCGATTATGGCGCGGCGCATGATCGATGACTATCCCGAGGTGCTCGAGCGCACCAAGCGCGCCTCGGTGGACTTCCACGGCCAAACTTATTATAACCTGAACAAGCTGTTCACCGACTACTATTACGAGGGCGCCGACGGCTTTAAAAACGGAATGACCGACGCTTCGGGCTACTGCATGTGCGCCACAGCCGAGCGCGGCGGAAAGCGCGTTATCACCGTGAGCCTGCCCTCGGACTCAAACGAGGCGCGGTTCACCGACTCGATACTTATGATGGACTACGGCTTTGAAAAGCTGGGCGTTTCGGGCTCCTCCGACTTGGGCGGCGCTCCGAGCATTGACGGGAGCCGCGATATCACGATAAACATAGACGGCAATTATATAATGAATTTCTCGGGCGGCGGCCCCGCTGTCAAAAACGGAGAAGTCACCGCGCCCGTCCGCGAGCTGTTTGAAACTCTGGAAAAAACCGTGGAATGGAGCGAGGCCGAAAACAAAGCTGTTATCCGCGACGAGACCACGGCCGTCACCCTGACCCTCGGCAGCGACACCATGACAAAAACCGTGAAAAACCCGATAGACGGCTCCGAGACGACCGAGCAAATTCAAATGAGCTCGCCCGCCGAAATGCTGAACGACAAGCTGTGCGCGCCGATCTCCCCGATAGTCGAGGCCTTCGGCGCGGCGGTCATCACCGACGCGGATACCAACACGATATTGATAATCGCGGGCGTCTGCTGACAAAAACAATTCAAAAACCGACAAAAAATCGGCTGTGATTTTGCACAAAAATCTCAGCCGTTTTTTGTGCAATTCTATTCCGAGTGCAGAAATTGTGAAAATCAAAACAAAGTTTGGCGAATTTGTTTGACACCGATTATTATTTGCGGTAAAATATCCTAGAATAGATGTATGTTATGAACAGGAGGTCACAGAATGGCAGATTTTAAAAAATGCGATAACGAAAAAGTAAATAAATGGCTCAGCGAGCAGATCGAGCTTTGCCGCCCCGAGACCGTTGTCTGGATAGACGGCAGCGAGGAGCAGCTCGAGGCGCTCCGCGCCGAGGCGGTCTCGACCGGAGAGATGATAAAGCTCAATCAGGAGAAGCTCCCCGGTTGCTACTACCACAGAACGGCCGAGAACGACGTTGCCCGAGTTGAGGACAGAACATATATCTGCACGCCCACCGAGGAAGAGGCGGGTCCCATCAACAACTGGATGGCTCCCGACGAGATGTACGCCAAGCTCAACAAGCTGTACGACGGCTCGATGGAAGGCAGAACAATGTATATCATCCCCTATTCGATGGGTCCCGTGGGCTCGCCCTTCTCAAAAATAGGAATCGAGCTCACCGACAGCATATACGTTGTGCTCAACATGGACATCATGACGAGAGTCGGCGACAAGGTTATGGAAGCTCTGGGCAAGGACGGCGACTTTGTAAAGTGCCTGCACGCCAAGAGAGACGTTAACCCCGACGAGAGATACATCGTGCACTTCCCGCAGGACGACACCATCATGTCGGTCAACTCGGCATACGGCGGAAACGTGCTGCTGGGCAAAAAGTGCTTCGCTCTCAGGATCGCCTCGTACTTAGGCAAAAAAGAGGGCTGGATGGCCGAGCATATGCTGATATTAGGTCTTGAGAACCCAGAGGGTGAAGTCAAGTATGTTGCCGCGGCGTTCCCCAGCGCCTGCGGAAAGACAAACCTGGCGATGCTTATCCCGCCCGAGTACCTCAAGGAAAAGGGCTATAAGGTTTGGACCGTCGGCGACGACATCGCGTGGCTGAGGATCAACCCCGAGGACGGCAGACTTTACGCCATCAATCCCGAGTCGGGATTCTTCGGCGTGGCTCCCGGAACCAGCGAAAAGACCAACTTCAACGCGCTTGAGTCCACCAAGAAAAACACGATATTCACAAACGTCGCGATAAACAACGACGACATGACCGTATGGTGGGAGGGTCTTGACAAGAACCCGCCCAAGAACTGCACAAACTGGCTGGGCGAAAAGGTTGACGGCACGACCTACGAGGGCAATCTGGCGCATCCCAACTCCAGATTCACCGCTCCGGCAAAGAACTGCCCCTGCATCTCGCCCGAGTTTGAGAACCCGCAGGGCGTTCCGATCTCGGCTATCATATTCGGCGGCCGCCGCGCAAAAACGGCTCCGCTGGTATATCAGGCCCGCGACTGGAAGCACGGCGTGTTCGTGGGCGCGACAATGGCGTCCGAGACCACAGCCGCGGCGGCCGGCGCTGTCGGCGTTGTAAGACGCGACCCCATGGCGATGAAGCCGTTCGTGGGCTACAACATGGCCGACTACTTCGAGCATTGGCTCGAGATGGGCGAGAAGATGGGCGACAAGGCTCCCGAGATATTCCACGTTAACTGGTTCAAGAAGGACGACGAGGGCAACTTCATGTGGCCCGGCTTCGGCGACAACATGAGAGTTCTGCTCTGGATACTCGACAGAGTTTCGGGCAAGGCCGACGCTCACGACAGCGAGATCGGACTGCTGCCCACCGCGTCGGATATCGACACTACGGGTCTTGATATGTCCGCGGACGTGCTCGACGAGCTGCTCAGCGTTGACAAGGAAGCGTGGAGAGAGGACGTCGAGAACATCAAGGAGTATTTCGCTCAGTTCGGCGACAAACTGCCCGCCGAGATCAAGCACCAGCTTGAGATCCTGGACAGCAACTTAAAATAGACACCTACGCCTTAAAATATTAATAATTCATCAGCCCCGCGTTTAATATAAACGCGGGGCTGTGGTTTTATTCAAACAAGGGCTCCCGAAAACGCTTGCGTTTTGGGGAAAAAGAAGCAAACCCGAAGCGGTGAGCAAAGGCTGCCCGCAGGCTTTGCGATAAGCGCAGGGATTTGCGCCGCGATCTCGCCGCTTCCGCGGGATATTTTTGTCCGCCTTATATCACCGTTTTCATCGACTTTTCTGTAAAAATAATGGTCGGTCGATTTATAAAGCTCCCAGCCATCTCTCTCGCAGAACCGTTTCAGATCTCTCCAGCTTGGCATGATATACACTCTCCGATCTTTTCGGCATCGTCCAGCAGCAGCGCTCTGAGCACATACGGAATATGCGCCTTGCGGTTCGGCGCGCTCGACCAATAATGAAAGTCGTTATAAAAATCCTCGGCGTAATCCAGCACGGCATTCGCCAACGCCCTTTTCGCCTCATCCTCCGTGGGCGCGTTCTCGGCTATATCCATCTCGTTCAGAGACAGCGTAACGCTGCCGTCGGCCTCGACAAATTTTTTCGCGGAAAAAGTATACGCCGACAGCATATCCGAAAACAATTCGCGGTTCGCAAGCACCATAAAGTCTCTGGTGCGTTTTATAATCACCGGCTTTTCCCTTATAACGCTGTCAACAACGCTGCTCCAGTTTTTTCTCACATCCGTGGCGTTCGCGCTGAGCATATCGATCATCTCCTTTTGCTGCCTCCTATTATAACAAATTGTGTACGCAATGTCAATAGTGTACACAATTATTATATTAAATTTTTGAATTTTTATTCTTAATTTATTATCACCGTTTGGGTGGTTTCGTTCCAGTCGACTTTGCGGCCCAGCGCCTCAGAGACGGCGCGTATCGGCAGCATGGTGCGGTCGTGCAGCAGCCTCGCGGGAACGTCCAGCGGGATCTCGGCGCCGTTTTTCAGCATAACGCCGCTGTCTATCGTGAATTCGGCTCTGTTTCCTCCGCTCTCCACCGCGGCGGTTTGGGTCTCCTCGTTCCATGACACCTCCGCGCCCAGCGCCTCGGCTATCGTCCTTATCGGGACAAGGACGCGGTCGCTCTCGAATACGGGCGGGCTGTCGAACTCAAGCCTTTCGCCTCCGACGGTTATCCCGATCACGGGCGAGTCAAAATGGATCTCCGCCGCCAGCAGATAGTCGTTTTCCGGCTCTATCTCAACAGAATTCCACTCCGCCTCGCTGCCGCCGAAATACACGTCCCGAAGGCTTTGGTCATACTTGAAGGCTGCGCCTTTTATTTCTTTAACGCTTTTGGGGATAACGACCGACTGCATACTCACGCAGCCCGCAAACTCCTGATAAAAGATCTTCTCGGCGCCCTCCGAAACGACCGCGCATCTTAACCCGGTGCAGTTTCCGAAGGCGTTGTGGACGGAGCTTTTAGGAGGCACCGTTACCGTGCTCAGGCCCTTGCAGTTCCAGAAGCTATGGTGCAGAGCTGTGAGATCGTCGCTCAGGCGCACGCGTTTTATCGAGACGCAGTTTTCAAACGCGCAGGTGCCTATCTCACAAACTCCGCCCGAGAGATCAAGGTCGCAGCTCAGCGACTTGCAGTTTGAAAAGGCGTAGTCGTTGACCGAGGCGAGACCCGCGGGGATACGGAAACCGCTCAGCGCCGCGCAGTCCTCAAAGGCGTGCATCCCGATGATCGACACCGAATCGGGCAGATCAATATACGAAAGCGAGCCGCAGGACGAAAACGCATAGTCCGCGACCGCTTTAATGCCGAACGGCAGCCGAACGTCGCTCAGATTCGGACAGCAACTGAATAATTTGACGGGAACCACACGAACGCCTTGCGGCAGCGCCGCGGAAACAAGCTCTTTACAGTTCTCGAAAGCGGCGGCGCCCAAACGGGTCACGCCGTCGGGGATAACGATCGACTTAAGCCCCGAATCCGAAAACGCGTCCTTGCCTATGCTCCTTAAATTTTCGGGCAGCTCGATCTCCTCTATCAGCGGACAGCCCATGAACGCCTCGTCTCCGATCTCCGTCACACCGCTTGGGATATTGACCTCGCTCAGCGCGTCGCAGCTTAAAAACGAGGCGCTTCCTATCTCCGTCACACCGCTCGGAATATTTATCCCGCTCAGCGCGTCGCAGTCATAAAACGCGTTGGTTCCGATCTTTGTCACGCTGTTTGGGATATTTATCCCGCTCAGCGCATCGCAGTTATTAAACGCACCGTCTCCGATCTCCGTCACGCCGCTCGGAATATTTATCTCGCTCAATGCATCGCAGTCACTAAACGCGCTGTTTCCGATCTCCGTCACGCCGCTCGGAATATTTATCCCGCTCAATGCATCGCAGTAACTAAACGCGCCGTTTCCGATCTCCGTCACGCCGCTCGGAATATTTATCCCGCTCAGCGACACGCAGCCGTAAAACGCCTCGGCTCCGATCTCCGTCACGCCGCTTGGAATATTTATCCCGCTCAGCGACACGCAGCCGGAAAACGTCTCGGCTCCGATCTCCGTCACGCTTTCGGGAATATTTATCTCGCTCAGCGATGTGCAGAAATAAAACGCTTTGTCTCCGATCTCCGTCACGCTGTTTGGGATCACGACCGTTTTCAGAGCTTTGCCTCCGTAAAACGCTCCCTCGGCTATGGCTTCGGTCCCGTCGGCGATCTCGCAGCTTTCGGCGCTTCCCGTATACTTATATAGCATTTTGCCGATATACAGCGGTTCCTCGGACGCTGCCTTTATCCACGCCGTGTTTTCAAAAGCGTCGGGGTCCACATATTTTATGTTTTCGGGAAAGCGTATCTCGGCAAGATTTGAGCAGGAGATAAACGCGTTAACGCCGATCTCGCTCAAGCTGTCGGGCAGGATCAGCGATTTGATGTTTTTTTCCGCGTGAAACGCGCCGCTCGCGATCCTTTCGACTCCCTCGTCTATCACAAGCGCCTCAGGGACCTCGCCCTTATAGCCGCACGCGATCCCGTTTATATTGATGATCCCGTCCGGCAGCGAATCGTAAAACGGCGTTTCGACAAAAGCATCTTCCCGCACATCCGCGAGAGACGGAGGAAAGTTCAGATCTTTGACAGCCGTATGGCCAAAGGCCTCGAATTCGATCGATTTGATCCCGTCGGGTATACGGACAGAGGTCAGCGCCGAGCAGCCGTAAAATGCTCTGCTTCCGATACCTGTGACGCTGCTCGGGATAGTGACCGAAGCAAGAGACGAGCAGCCATTAAAAGCGCTGTAGCAAATTTCGGTCACGCCCTCGGGAATAACGACCGAGGTAAGAGACGAGCAGCCTTCAAACGCGAGGTCACCGATATATGTCACGCCGCTCGGAATGTTTATTTCGGCGAGCTTTCCGCAATCCTTAAAGGCGCTGTTTCCGATATATGTCACGCTGCTCGGAATGTTTATTTCAACGAGCTCTTCGCAATTCTTAAACGCGCTGTTTCCGATATATGTCACGCTGTCGGGGATATCAACACGCTCAACATTCTTGCAATCAACGAACGCCTTGTCCGCGATCCTTGTGATCCCGTCGCTTATAATTATCCTGTCGGCTGAATTATAGCAATATGAGCCGATTTCCGCCACCTCGCAGCCGTAGATCTCGGCAGGCACAGTCAAGGTGTCCTCTCCGCTGATATTATATACAAAAATACTGCCGTCGTCATTGAATGAATATTTGATGGACTCGGAAAAAGTATTAAAAGACTCGTATTTCGCAAACGCCGGAGCGGCGGGCATAAGCAAAAACGCCGCGCACAAAAAGACAATAAAAAATTTGTTTTTCATAATGATCATCCTCCATATAATCCAAAATCTGATTCTATACTACCACAAATTATCCGTCTTTGCAACCCCAGCCTTCCCATTAAGGGGAAGGCTGGCCTCCTATAATCTGCCTCCTCCCGGGAGGAGGTGTCTGCGGCCGGAGCCGCGAAGCGGGTTCGTGGCACTAACGTATTCCGATTGCACAAATAAACGATGCCACAAATCATTAACGTGAGCGGACATGAGGCGAAGCCTGACGGAGGTGGGAACGTAGTGATTAGTGATTAGCAAATAGCAATTAGGATCCCCCCCTCAGCCGCCTTTGGCAGCAGCATTAAGATAGCTTCGGATGAAGTGTATTTTTTATTTGTGTTTTCCAAAACTTTATGGTATTATATTAAAATCAAACACCCTCGGGAGGGATACCATGACTGCGGCAATAACAAATATAGATTTCGCTATACTTGATTTTATACAAAACAATATGCGCTCGGAGCTTTCGGACGCTTTGATGAAATTTTTCACCCTGCTGGGGAACGGCGGCCTGATCTGGATATTTTTAGGCCTCGTCCTGTGCTGCGCGAAAAAATACCGCCTGTGCGGCATCGCGGTGATCGCGGGGCTGCTGCTCGGTCTGGTTCTCAGCACATGGGGGATCAAAAATATAGTCTGCCGCCCGAGGCCGTTTTTGCAAAACCCGAATATAACGCTTATCATTCCGCCGCCCTCAGGGTACTCGTTCCCGTCTGGACACGCGCTGTCGTCTTTCACCGCGGCGTTTCTGCTGCTGATGTACCGCGTGAAATATATCGACATCGCGGCTCTCATTTTGGCGTGCCTGATCGCGTTTTCAAGAATATATCTCTATGTCCACTTCCCCACCGACATCCTCGGCGGCATAGCCGGAGCCGCGATAATCGCCTCCGCGGTGTACTACATATCAAAAAATGCACCCCGCAAGTCACCCATTTAACGCCTTTTCCCGATAGAAGAAAAACCGGGCGGCAGATTGCCGCCCCTACGAACGTAGTGATTAGTAATTAGCGAATAGTGATTAGATTCCCCCCCCCTCAGTCTGCGGACAAGCCGCAGCCAGCTCCCTCAAGGGGGCGCCTAATTAACGCCTCCTCCCGGGAGGAGGTGTCAGGCGTAGCCTGACGGAGGTGGGAACGTAGTGGTTAGTGATTAGCGAATAGCGATTAGAACGGGCGGCAGATTGCCGCCCCTACAGGTTTGATGCAATTCGCACGGATTGTGACACTATTATATATCATAGCCATCCGTAGGGGCGGATATTATCCGCCCGTCCTGTTTTAATCCCTACCTTATTGGCGTATATCCCGTTTTCTCGATCAGTTCCGCGCCCTGCTCCGACAATATCCAATCTATAATCTCTCCGCAGCGCGGATCCGAATTCTCGGCGGTCACCGCGTAAAACTCCGACGCGAGCGGATATGAGCCGTTTCTGATATTTTCCTCGCTCGGGTACACGCCGTTCACGCTCAGCAGCTTGATCTTATCATTTTTCACCATTTCCGTCGAATAAAACCTGAACGAATATCCGATCGCGTTTTTGTAGTTTTTGTAATCGGCGGTTTTTGTGATTATCCCGTCCATGCCGCTGACAACATCCTCGATCGGCGCTTCGGCAAGCCCGCGGCCGGCCATCAGCTTTATTAGCGCAGTCTGGCTGCCGCTGCCCTCCTCGCGCTGAAAAGCGCGTATATTTCCGAGGCGCTTAACGCCAAGCTCGCTCCATTCTGTTATCTCGCCCGAATATATTTCGCGTATCTGCTCGACCGTTATGTCATCCAGCGGATTTTTTGAGTTCACAAAAAACACGAATCCCTCTTTGCCGATCGGCGTCAGCTCAAGCGTCAGACCCGCATCCTCTGCGGCTTTTTTCTGCTCGTCCGACGGTTCCGCCGCGAACACTATGTCGGCGCTTCCATTAATCAGGTTCCGGTACGCCCCGTCCGTAGTCGAGCACCATACCGGACTGCCGGCGCCGAGCCGGTCTTTGGGATACAAGGCAAACGCGAACGCCGAATACACGGGGTAGAGCGCGGTGGCGCCGTCAAGTATCGGCAGATCATCTCCCGCGAGCAAAAGGTTCGGCGGCTCGTCGAGGACCGCGACCTTGCTGCCCTCGCGCGGCTGATAATCAAGCCGTATCCGAGCGCTGTCGCTCACCGTTTCAATGCCGCGGTCGCGGATCCGCCACGCGGCAAAGCCTCCCGTCAGGATAAGCGCCGCGCAGAATATTATTATGACCGGCAGGTACACCCGCCGCTTTTTTATATAACCCCACGCTATGCCGTTCAGAACCGTGAACAAAAGCAGCGCGAAAACGGCCAGCGCCGCGATGTAGGCGTTAAGCTCGGCCCCAGCGAACGAAAACACCAGACCTACAAAGACCAAAAATCCCGCGGCAAGGATCCCGAAAAACAAAAGAAGCGTCGCGACCGTTTTCGAAAAAGCATGGCCTTTCACCGCAAGTATCTCAAAAACGACCACAGCCGCCAAATACGCCGCCGCCAAAACCAAATACATAACAACACCTCCCGATAATATTTTTATTATATCGGGAAATTATAAATTTTTTATAAATTTTTGGAAATTATATTAATTTTTGTCTTCGGTCTTGAGTTTATTAATAAACTCTTCAAGGTCTTTGCAGTCAAGAGCCATAAGCGTGATCCTTAATCGCTCCGACCGCCTCGCCTCATCCCGAAGTATCTCTGCCACACTCGGCGTTTTCATTTGTCTCACTCCTTCCGCAATAAGCCGCGCCTTTGTTTTACGCCCGTTAAAACTATACATAGCAATTTGCGCAAAAACTTTATATTCCGCCCTCTTGGAGCATTGTTTATATGTTATATATATCCGGAACTGTTAATTGGTCCGCAATTTTATTAAGAGATTGACCGTTTATAAACGGAGTAGTCATTACCTCCTCTATGCTGTCAACTTCCTGCTCAAAGCCGTCATAATAGAGTAAGTACCTATCCGACCGCGTCTCTCGTGAATAATATGGGTCAATATTTCCGTCTTTTCCGTTATAGGTAAACTCAAATAATGTTACTCCCGATTTTACAAAGTCTTTAATTTGTTTTGCCGTCATAATATATCACTATTTTCCTCTCGCTCGCGTAAGTTTAGCTCTCGGGCCTCTCCATGCTTAATCTAAAAACTGCGAGCCGGACTTGCTATAGCAGTTTCTATCTGTTCCGCAAATAATATAGCCGGTGGCATTCTTATAGGTCTTAGTATAATAACCCTCATACTTTATGATAATTATACTTCAAACCCTGAAATTTGTAAATAGTTTTCGGCATATTATTTGAGCTCATAAGATACCCTCTGTTGACGGTCAATTGAGAGGTTCTTATACATGCGAACCCGCCGACTAAAAGCGATCTGCTGTTCTTCCGTCATGCTGTCAAGATATTCTATCGCCGCAGCTCCGACAGAGAGCAATATGACAGATATGTTAAAGTGCTCGAATCGGAAAAGATACCAAAAACCTTTGACAAATTTCCCGGCATAAAGTATAATGACGACAATGCGGAATATGAGAGTCTAAAATTAAAATATAGAGATAAAAGAATACAGAAGCGAATAGAACCCCTCTCAGGCCGCAGAGCGGCCGAGGTCGTCTGCGTAAGGCTTGACGGCGTTAAGCTAATACTTTAAAAGGAAACTGTAATATGAATTGGAAACAAATGCAGAAAATGACGCAAAATCAGAAAGAACTATTTTATGATGAGTGCGAAAAATTCAACGACGGTGATACCCTTTGAAACATATACAGAGAAGATAAGGGATTATATTGTCCTTCATGGGTATTTTGAGGATAAAAATAGCGTTAAACGAGGAGGCCTCAACGTGAACAAAGAAGACAGAGCATTTTTTGACAGTTGCGACAGCTATAAAAATTATGAGAACATTGACGAATATAAAAAGGACATTCGGAGGTGGCTCACATTGAGCAGCTGGCACTACACCGAAGAAGAAGCCGACGAACTTATGTCTATGAAAGAACGCGCCGCATGGATAGAACAGTCGTTCGCCGACAGAGAACCTGCGGCGGATATAGCCGCGGATGTCGGATATTGCTGCGGATAGGTAAGGCAAAATTTTTGAATAACTATAAATAATTTTTATATTATGGCGCCGGAGATTCTGTCGGCGCTTTTATTATGCCCGAAATCGAGAGGTGCGAAACGCGAGAAGCAAGACGCGGCTCGGCCGAAAAATCCCCTCCCCTCTCAGTCTGCGGACAAGCCGCAGACAGCATTAAGGAAGCTCTTAGTCAAAATTGCAAGCAATTTTGAAAGATAGCTTTGAACCCGCAAGCAAGCTTGCTGATTATCCCCAAGGGGCGAGCCAAACTTCCCCGGCGATCGTGTCATGCAAAATACCGTAGGGGCGGATATTATCCGCCCGCCTATTTGCTATTCGCTAATTACTAATCACTACGTTGGCAGTCCGTAAAGCGCAGCCGTGACTTTTGTTAAAAATTCGCGACCAACAGGGCTCCCAAAAAGTGCCAGCGCAGCGTGCTTTGTGGGATAAGCGGAGCGACCGCCGTAAATCAGCACTCCCGCAAAGCGCCAACGGAGTGCACTTTGTGGGATAAGCGCCGAAACAGGCGGTCAATCAGGGCTCCCATAAAACGCCAGCGGAGCGCGTTTTATGGGAATAGCGGAAAATCAACCGCTAAAAAGAGAACACCTTGCTTGCAAGGTGTTCGTAAAAAAGCGGTCACTTAGGGCTCCCGTGAAACGCCAACGAAGTGCGTTTCGTGGGAATAGCGGAAAAATGACCGCTCAAAAAAGAAAGTCATGCTTTGCATGACTTTCGTAAAAAAGCGGTCATTTTTCCGCTGGTGGAGATGAGGGGGATCGAACCCCTGTCCGAAACCGCTTACTCAAAAGGCGCTACGAGCGTAGTCAATGATTGGGATTCCCCTGCGGGCAGGCTCATTGACAAGCCGGCCCGGTCGGTAGCTTCATAGGTTCATGGACGCGTCAAAGCTTTCGCGTCTCACGTTCACCGCGTCGTTGATGCCCGGATCCGGATCCGCGGTAAATCCGGGCGGACAAGCCGCAGCTAGGCGGCCAGTGCTAATTTATTATTGTTAGCGTTTAATTTTAAGTCGGGCTTTTTACGTGGTTCCCGCCACGGCTCGCTCCTTAAGCCTCTGCGGCCCCGTCGAAACCATTACATCCCCGAGTTTATATTTAGGGGATATATTTTTCAAATATATCCCCGGAATGACGAAACCATTACATCCCGGGTTTTGATTTACGATATATTTTTCAATATATCACCGGAATGACGAAAGCGTTACATCCCGGGTTTCGATTTGGGATTATTTTTTCAATGTATCACCGGAATGGCGAAAGCGTTACATGCCGAGATTGGTTTTGTCGTACAGCCATCTTAGAGACAGGTCAAACCATGCCGCGGCGGAGGGCTCTATATGCTTATCCTCGTTGGCGGTCAGCTCGCTGCCAAGCGACAGTCCGTGGCTGCCCTTCGGGAAAATATGCAGCTCGTACTCCACACCGTGGTTGAGCAGCGCCTGCGCGAACCGCATCGAGCTGTACACGGGAACAGACTCATCCTCAAAGGTGTGCCAGATAAAGCAAGGCGGCGTGTTTTTTGTAACAAATTTATCGAGGCCGAAATATTTTTCGTTCCCCGGATTTTTGCCGACAAACCGCTCTTTGGTGCCGGCGTGGGTCTTGCCTTCCTCGTCTATTATTACCGGATAGCAGAGGATCAAACCGTCGGGACGGTTCTCTCCGCCCGAGGCCGCCGCGATCCTGTGCTTGTCGTAGTGCACGCCCAGCGACGCCGCCAGATGTCCTCCCGCCGAGAATCCGCAAACGTATATGTTTTGTTTGTCTATACCGTGTTTTTCCGCTATTTCGCGCACAAGCGCCACAGCCTTTGACAGCTGGCACTGCGGGATAGGCCACTCCGCGGGCTCCACCGAGTAATTCAGAACAAAGGCATGGAACCCCGCCGCGCAGTATTTGAGCGCCACGGCCTCAGCCTCTCTGGCCGAGCGGAACCCATAGCCGCCGCCCGGACACACGATCACCGCGGGACGGGTTTTTACGCGCGTTTTTTGGAGCAGCTCGGGCGACAGGATATAGGACGAAAGCGTGGCCTTATCCTTCGGCGGCGCGACGCCCGCCGCCGCGTAGTCAGGAATTATGTCAAATGTTTTTGCCAGCATAACTACTTGATCATCCCCGACACGATCTTATTTATCAGCTTGCCGTCGGCCTTGCCTTTGAGCTCGCCCATGACCGCCTTCATTATCATGCCGCGGTTGCCCGTCGCTATAACGTCGGCAAACTTTTCTTTGATGACCGCCTCGATCTCAGCCTCGGAAAGCTGTTTGGGCGCGAACTCGGTTATGACCTCGACTCTCGCCTTGTACTCGTCGAGCAGCTCGGTCCTGTCGGGCGGACAGGTGTCAAGCTGTTCCTTGGCGGTCTTGAGCTCCTTGAGCACCGCCGCGTCTACCATATCCTCGGGAATATCGTCGCGGCAGCCCGCGTCGATAGCCGTCTTTTTGACAGCCGCGATAAGGCTCGATATCGTATCCTTGCGCGCCTTGTCGCGCGCCTTCATCGCCGCGACCATCGCCGACTGTAATTCCTTTATTGTCATATATTATCACTCCTTATTTGATCTTATCTGTAGTTCTTCATGGCTCTTTCCATGTGCCTCTGCGCGTCGCGCCGCGCCATGTCCTCGCGCTTGTCGTAATTCTTTTTGCCGCGGCACAGCCCCAGCAGGACCTTGACATACTGGCCGCTGAAATACACCCTGAGCGGTATCAGCGTGTAACCCTGCTGCTGCGTCAGGCCTATCAGGCGGTTGATCTCGCGGCGGTGCAGCAGCAGCCGCCTCGGCCGCTCCGGGTCGCCGTTCCAAATGCTGCCCTGCTCGTAGGGGCTGATGTGGACCCCGATAAGCACCGCCTCGCCGCTCTTCAGCGAGACATAGCTGTCTTTAAGATTGATTCGGCCCGCGCGTATCGACTTGACCTCGGTTCCCAGAAGCTCGATTCCGGCCTCGTACTCGTCGTCCACAAAATAATCATGGTACGCTTTTTTGTTCTGGGCGATAATTTTACGCCTGTTATCCTTATCAGCCAAGACCCCGCCTCCTTTTCTCGCTCTATTATACCCGTATTCTCTCAAAAAGTCAATAGCGGCGTGGCGGCGCGATGCGCCGAAATTTTTAAATTTTTTCTAAAAAACCCTTGACAAGCGCCGCCGATTGTGGTATTATAGTCAAGTCGTCAGCCGCGAGGCGGCGCGGTAAACACAATTCGGAGGGGTTCCCGAGTGGCCAAAGGGGGCAGACTGTAAATCTGTTGTCAACGACTTCGATGGTTCGAATCCATCTCCCTCCACCAGCGGAAAAACATCCGCTCGTTTACGAAAGTCATGCAAAGCATGACTTTCTTTTTTTATCGGATGTTTTTCCGCTTTTCCCATAAAACGCACTCCGTTGGCGTTTTATGGGAACCCTGACGAGCGGCGTTTTGCGAAAAATAGTCGTAGGGGACGGCGCCCTCGACGTCCCGGCTCGCCCCTTGGGTATAATCAGCAAGCTTGCTTGCGGGTTCAAAGCTATCTTTCAAAATTGCTTGCAATTTTGACCAAGAGCTTCCTTAATGCTGTCTGCGAAGCTGACTGAGAGGGGTTAAAATAGTGATTAGTAATTAACGAATAGTAAATATCATGTTTCAAGCCGTTTTTTGCTTACCATCATCTGCCGTAATCCAAAAACTCCGCCGCCTAGTCTCTGGTTCCTATTTCCCAGTCCCTACGTTCCCACCTCCGTCCGCGGCAAGCCGCAGCCACCTCCTCCCGGGAGGAGGCAAAAAATAGGCGCCCGCCAACTGAGGCCGCAGAAGATAGGCGCCCCCTTGGGGGGAGCTGGCGGCGGAGCCGACTGAGGGGGGATTCCTAATTGCTATTCGCTAATCACTAATCACTACGTTCGCTAATCTCTAATTACTATGTTGACTAAACAAAATATTTATTATATAATATAAATCAGTAATTCTTATACACAAAAGGAGGAAAAATTATGGCAATGTTTCAACCCGAGATCGAGACCATGACTCGGGAACAGATCCGCGAGGTGCAGCTGGAAAAGCTCAAATGGCAGGTAAAGAGAGTGTACGAGAACGTTAAGATGTACCGCGAGCGCATGGACGAGGCAGGCGTAAAGCCCGACGACATACAGTCGCTTGACGACCTCTCAAAGCTCCCCTTCACCACCAAGCAGGACCTTCGCGACTACTATCCGTTCGATCTTCTGGCGGTGCCCAAGCGCGACATCGTGCGCATTCAGGCGTCGTCGGGCACTACGGGACGGCAGATAGTTTCGGGCTACACCCGTGCCGACCTTGAGCAATGGGCCGACGGATTCGCGCGCCAACTGGTTGCGGCGGGCGGCGACAACAAGTCGATCGTTCAGGTATCCTACGGCTACGGCCTGTTCACGGGCGGCCTCGGCGCGCATCAGGGAGCCGAGAAGGTCGGCGCGATGGTTATTCCCACCTCGTCGGGCAACACCGAGCGCCAGATCCGCTTTATGTGCGACCTGGGCACGACGCACCTGTGCTGCACCCCCTCATACGCGATGTACATAGGCGAGACGGTACGCGAAATGGGCGTTAAGAACCAGCTCAAGCTCAGAGCCGGAATCTTCGGAGCCGAGCCATGGACTGAGGAAATGCGCCACGAGATCGAGGAATCCCTCGGCATCAAGGCCCACGACGTTTACGGTCTGACCGAGATCATGGGTCCCGGCGTGTCCTATGAGTGCGAGGTCCAGCAGGGCATGCACATCTGCGAGGACATGATAATCCCCGAGATCATCGACCCCGATACCGGCGAGGTCCTTCCCGAAGGCTCGTTCGGCGAGCTGGTGCTGTCGACCGTCACCAAAGAGGGCCAGCCCCTGATGCGCTACCGCACAAGGGACCTGTGCACGCTCGACTACTCGCCCTGTCCCTGCGGCAGAACCCACGTGAGAATGAAGAAGCCCGCCGGCAGGACTGACGACATGCTTATCATTCGCGGCGTCAACGTGTTCCCGTCGCAGATCGAGGAAGTTCTGCTCAAGAACAGCATCGAGGTTTCGCCTAACTACCAGATTTTGGTTGACCGCGTGAACAACACCGACACCTTTGACATCAACGTTGAGCTTAGCCCCAAATTCACAGGCGACGTGGAAGCCGAAAAGCGCAAGCTGGAGAGCCAGCTCCACTCGTCGCTGGGCATAAAGGCGAAGGTCCACCTGCTGAGACCCAAGTCGATAGTCCGCAGCGAGGGCAAAGCTGTCCGCGTTATCGACAACAGAAAACTTCATTAAAACAAACCGCCGAGGGGTTCAAAAACCCCTCGGCGTTTTTATAAGTTATATTGCGCGTCATGGCCGTAGGGAACGGCTGCGGCCGGAGCTGCGGAGCGGGTTCGTGTCAGCAACGTATTCCGTTTGCGGATATAAACGAGGCCACAAATCATTAACGATAGTCACTATGAACCCCGACGTCCCGTAGGGGCGGATATTATCCGCCCGCGGCGGCAGGTTGGACTGCCGCCGATTTTGGGTTAGATGTTTATTTCTTTTGTCTGTGTCAGGGGCGCCAATGTTTTGGGATCCCAGATGAAGGCTTTTAGTTTCCTCGCGCCGTTTATCGGGAGCGTTGTATCGGCGATGTAATCGGCAAGGTCGGCGGCGGTGAAGGATGTCAGCACTCCGTCTCTGTCGTAGGCGGCTATGTAGACCACAGCGCCCGCCGGGACTATGCCGGTCTCTATATGCACATTTGCGGTGTCTCCGTTTTTTTCCGCCTCAAATTTTATTATCGTGCCGTCTGACAATACGCGCAGGGCGCATGTCGCCGTTTTGCCGCCCGATGTGCTCGCTGTTATCGTTGTTGTTCCATAGTTTCGTGTGTTGATAACTCCGTTTTCCTTGACCGTTGCTACTTTTTCATCCGACAACGAGAATGTGATAGTGTCAGTATCAAATTCGGGCGTTATGTTCATCGGCAGCACAATATTTTTGCTTCTGTCCGCAAACACCTCATTTTCCGCAAAGCTTATGCTTGTTATGGGCGCGTCAACCGCGCTGAATTTCATATTCCTCGACTTCGCGTACTCCTCGGCATAAGAGCCCGACTTTACGTAAACCGTCATCTTCGCCGGATAAGAAAACGAATTATTTTCGATCTTAGTCACATAAGGCGGGATATAAGCCGAGTTCAGCTTGGTATCCTCCGCAAAAGCGTTTGCCGCAATCGTCGTGCAGAACCTCGGAATATTTACCGTCTCCAAACTCTGACAAAGCCTGAACGCCGAATCGGGAATAGTCGTTATATATTTGCCGAGCTTAACATCGGTTAATTTATCACAACCGTAGCACATATTTGATCCGATCGACGTAACTCCGTCTGCAAGTTCAATTGAGGTTAATGCGTCGCAATTGTAAAATACTCGCGCACCTATTGAACCATTGTCTATTTTTATGGCTGTCAGTGCATCGCAATTATAAAATGCAGAACCTTCAATACTTGTAACAGTTTTAGGTATACTAATATTTTTCAAAGACGAACACTCAAAAAATGCATCTCCACCTATATTTTTTATGGTATCAGGGATTGTGACATCGCTTAAGTTAGAGCATTTAGAAAATGTACCTCCGGGTATTGTATCTAACGATGAAGGTATTTCGATTTTTTCCAAACCTGAATTAGAAAAAACATTTCCACCAATGGATATAACAGAATTAGGTATTTTTATAGTTTTTAGAGATGTACATAATTCAAAAGCCGAATCCTTAATTTTAGTTATTGAATTTGGAATTGTTATATTTTTAAGTGATGTACAATTCTTAAATGCTGATTCCCCAATGTTAGTCATACTATCTAACAATTTAACATTTTCAAGATTTTTAGCTCCATAAAATAAATTATCTACAACTTGCGTTGTTCCATTTTCAAAAACAACTGTTTTTAAGCCGCTGAATCCAAAAGGTCCTTCGTACATATATTCTCTATATGCATATAATAATGATTTTGGTATTTCAATTTCATTAAGAGATGTGCAATAACTAAATGCTCCGGCGTCTAAGGATTCAAGACTTTTTGATAGCTTTACATTACTTAAATTGTCACAACCGTTAAATGCATCCGCACCGATTCTTGTTATTGTATCTGGCATAATAATAGTTTTTAATGATTTACAATCCTCAAAAGCACTGTTTTCTATGCTTGTTAGAGTATCAGGCAGTGTGACATCTTCGAGATTGTTAGCATGGTTAAACAAATCCGGTGCTATTTTAGTTATTCCTTCTTCAAAAGTAACCTTTTTAAGTCCGCTAAATCCGAAAGGTCCTTCATACATATATTCTCTATACGCATATAATAATGATTTTGGTATTTCAATTTCAATAAGAGATGTGCAATAACTAAACGCTCCGGCGTCTAAGGATTCAAGACTTTTTGATAGCTTTACATTACTTAAATTGTCACAACCGTTAAATGCATCCGCACCGATTCTTGTTATTGTATCTGGCATAATAATAGTTTTTAATGATTTACAATCCTCAAAAGCACTGTTTTCTATGCTTGTTAGAGTATCAGGCAGTGTGACATCTTCGAGATTGTTAGCATGGTTAAACAAA
This sequence comes from uncultured Monoglobus sp., assembly GCA_947585115.1. Classification (GTDB taxonomy): domain Bacteria; phylum Bacillota; class Clostridia; order Monoglobales; family Monoglobaceae; genus Monoglobus. The sequence goes on along the minus strand of CANPWW010000029.1, from coordinate 1,576 downwards.
TCCGGTGCTATTTTAGTTATTCCTTCTTCAAAAGTAACCTTTTTAAGTCCGCTAAATCCGAAAGGTCCTTCATACATATATTCTCTATACGCATATAATAATGATTTTGGTATTTCAATTTCAATAAGAGATGTGCAATAACTAAACGCTCCGGCGTCTAAGGATTCAAGACTTTTTGATAACTTTACATTACTTAAATTGTCACAACCGTTAAATGCGTCCGCACCGATTCTTGTTATTGTATCCGGAATAGTTACAGATTGTATTGTTTTATTACCTTCAAACGCACTACTGCCTATCTTGGTCACAGTATACCCATCAATGGTTTCGGGTATCGAAACAGCGGAGGCGTTGCCTCTGAATTTGGTTATTGTGGCGTTGCCGTCGTCTTCTACTTTGTATTCCCATATAATGATCGGCTCGGCTGTGTCTCCGTAGGAGCCTTGGCCGTAATATGGATTGAAATATCTTGACCACGGCGATGTTGTGTATTTAAGATCCAAGCCCCTCGCGCAGCTTGTTACAAGTTTGCCGTCCTCATAATGGTACACAACTCTTATCGGGCTGTTGTATTCGTTGTATATCTCTTTTGTTTTCGGCCCGCACTTCTGTCCGAAAATCGTCGCCGACGCGCCTACCTCCGCGTACATATATCCCTTGGTCGTGACGCAAAGCTGCGGACTGCCGCTGTCGTATGAATGGAACTCCGCTCTCATTTTCACGCCTATCGACGCATATATTCCGCCGCTTCCGAACCATGACTTGACGCTTGCCGAAAGCCTGAGTCCGGCCTTAAGCTCCGCGCTGCCGTTTAAGTCCGCGTTCTTCTTATAAAAATCGGCTATAACGCGGAAATAGCCGTCCTCAAACGAAAAGCCCGTTCTCGTGGAGCCGTTCCAGTTGTATGTAAGCTCTCCTTCTATGTTATACTCCATCGAAAGCGAAATATTTCCGACGCCTCCGATGTTTATATTTCCCAAAACAAGACTTTTGGGTATGCCCGCGTAATCGCCGAGGTCAACTTTGATATTTGTTGTGATCCTTGTGTCGTCCGAAACTATAACGATCTCGCCGATGCCTGCCTTGAATTCAAGATGCATACCCTTCATGACAAAGGTAATACTGCCGACCGTGGAACCGCCGAGCTTTATCTTTTTTGAGCCTGTTAATGTCTCGGTCTTTTTGTCCCAGCTTATGCCCGCGGCCTCAACGGTAAATTCTTCCGCCGCGGCGTTTGCCCGCGAGGTATCGACTACCGAATAAGTCTCTGTTTCGTCAAATTCAAAATTTTCAAGATCGAGGTCTATAACTCCCTCGGCGTCGCCTGAAACTATGGCGCCCTCGGCGCCTTCACTTGCAGCGGATATAATTGTCGTATTGCCGTCGGTGGTGACATTTGTAGCTTTCAGCGCAACGGGCAGGTCGCCTGTGTATACCACAAAAATATCTCCGGCTTTTATTCCCGGATCATAGTCGGTTACTGCCACTGTGTTATCGGGGGCGATCGAAGTATTCGCGGTCTGCGGTATCTCGATAACTCCCGGCGCGAACTCAAAGGTGTTTTGGTGGTTCTCAT
>CANPWW010000028.1 GCA_947585115.1 uncultured Monoglobus sp. | reverse complement strand
GCCAACCGCGGCGCCAACGTCGAGCTTGCCCTTTGAGTTTAGCGGTATGTCGACCCTCGGATTCGCGCAGTAGCCCTTGACGTTGCCCTCGGAATCCGAGACCGACACCATCATGCCGAGCGGGCCGTCGCCCTTCATCTGGAGCGTCAGCGAGGGCTTGTCTCCCTTGAGCATGGCGCCCATCATGACGCCCGCGGTCATAAGGCGGCCGAGAGCCGCGCAGCACACCGGCGAGAGCTTATGGTACCTCTGCGCCGTGTTGACGATCCCGCGCGTGTCCGCCGCGTAGATCCTGAAATATCCGTCCTTGGTGACGGCTTTTACAAGTTTGTCCATTTTGTTTTTTACCTCCTAACGTAGGGACTAGGGAGTAGGGACTAGGAACCCCTCTCAGTCTGCGGACAAGCCGCAGACAGCTCTCCCCCAGGGGCGAGCCGGGCGGCAGATTGCCGCCCCTACAGGTTTTGGCAAAATTTGCGCGGATCGCGACGATCCGGTATATCATTGGCAACCGTAGGGGCGGATATTATCCGCCCGCTCTATTACCCGGATCCTATTCGCTGGTTCCTACGCTGCTTTTTATCCTTTCGCTCCATCTTTTGAAAACGGTGCCGATGTCGTGCTTTATGTCATCTAAGAACGTGTCTTTTGACGGCTTTACAAGATCTATGTCATCGGTGGCGATCAAATTAAAATTGCCGTAGTTCTCGCCGTTGACCGTGACGCTGCCGCTTCCGACGGCGTCGCCCGCGTGTACCGGCAGTTTAACATCATCGCTGACCTCGGTTTTTATCTCAATTTTATCCTCGTCACAGACGGGGAAGGTGTAGGTCTTATCGGGAACAATGCCGGTGTAGCCAAAAATTCCCTTGCCTACGGTTATTTTGTCGACGACCGTTTCGGTCGAAGTCAGATCCTCAATATGATATTTTTCGAACATCTCGTTTTGGAGATTTGTGTGGTCGTTCCAATCGTCCTGATCATTAAGCGTAACGCATATCAGCGTCATGCCGTCTCTTGTGACCGCTGTGACGAGGCACCTGCCCGCCGCGTTGGTGTATCCCGTCTTGACGCCCACGCAGCCGTCCAGCACGCCGAGCAGCTTGTTGTGATTCACCATTTCGCGGTTATAGTCCTTACCCTCCCACGGCACCGACTTTTCCTTCGTGGCGCAGACCTGAGCAAACGTCGGGTCCTTGAGCGCCTCGGCGGTTATTATCGCCAGCTCGTGCGCTGTAGTGTAGTGGGTATCGGACGGCAAGCCGTTGGGGTTGTCGAAATGCGTGTGCGTGAGACCCATGTCGTTTGCCGCGGTCTCGTTCATCATCTCAACAAAGCGGTCGACGCTTCCGCCGATCGCCTCGGCAATAGCGACCGCCGCGTCGTTGCCCGACTGGAGCATGAGGCCGTACAGCAGATTTTCCATTGTTATGTGCTCGCCCTTTTCCAGGTACATGCCCGAACCCTCAACGCCCGAGGCGTTCTCGCTTACCTCGACAACGTCGCTGAGTGTTCCGTATTTCGAGGTAAGGTAGCCTGTCATGATCTTGGTCGTGCTCGCCATAGGCAGCTCCCAATCGGGATTTTTGGCGTACAGCACCCTGCCCGAGCTCTGCTCAATCACGACCGCTGCCTTGGCGCTGTTGTCCGCCGCAAACGCGGGCGCCGCCGTATTAAGCGCGAGCATAAGCGCCAGAACGGCGCAAAGGACGAATTTTTGTGTTTTCATTTGTTTCATCTCCGTTTGCTGGTTCTCATTAAATATATTCGGTAGTTATGGAAATATGAACGTAGGGACTAGGGAATAGTGACTAGGGACTAGGTTTCCCCCCTCAGTCGCCTTCGGCGACAGCTCCCCCGAGGGGGCGCTAATTTCTGCCTAGTTCCTAGGTCCTATTTCCTAGTCTCTATTCCACATCGTGGGAGACGGCGGCTTCGAGGATGTTGTCGTAGGCCCAGAAGTCGGGCTGTATATCCCAGAACGGGTTCTGTTTCGGAACTTGGCACACGGGGTACCTGCCCAATATCCTGTTCATCATCATAACGACCGATGAGCGCAGCATGTCCTCATTGGGGTGGAACTCTCCGTTCTCATCGCCGCCCACATAGCCCGCGTCGCGCAGGGCCGCTATATATCCGTCAGCCATGTGGCCGCTGCAGTCGGCGAACCCGCTCTCGCCTCCGGGCTGCAGCCCCAGATAGCGGCACGCGAGTATCGCGAACTCGGCCTTTGTCATATTGTCGTCGGGCCTGTAGGCGCCGAACACGTCTCCCGTTATAAAGCCTACCGTGTTGAGGTACGCCACATAGTTATAATACCACGCCCATGTCGGAACGTCGCTCAGGCTCGTTTGGTAAACCGTGTTCGGGTCAAAGCCGTCGCTGAGCTTTGCCAGCATGGTGGCGGCCTCGGCTCTGGTTATCGTGCCCGACGGCCTGAATGTGCCGTCCTCGTAGCCCGTGATGTAGGCGTCGTCGTGGGTCCTTGCCGTCGCGTCCGCGCTTCTCGGCGTCAGAGCGCACTGCTCCGCGATCGCCTCGGCGTCGGCTTTGGCAAGGTTCCTGAGCGCCACGTCAGTGTTGTAGTAGATCAAATCGTCGTAGCAGGTGAGGTAGCAATGGTCGATCGAGACGGCGGGGATCCCGCGGAACGCGCACTCCCGCATAAGCGCGGAAAAATCGGCGAGCCGCTGCCCGTCTGTCCACATGTTGCCCGTGGCCGACTGCTTGTATCCGACGCCCGCCGAGATGTCAATCCCGAGCTTTGACAGGCGGTCAAGTATCGCCGCGGCCAGCTCGGGCCTGCTGTACTCCCAAAGCGACGACACGGTGGCCGAAGCGCCGTGGGCCGACCTGTCGTCGGACGAGTTAAAGTGCAGGCTTATCACTATGTCGCCTCCCACTCTCTCGGCGTACTCGGCGCGCTCAACGCTCGTCATATGGTAGTCGGCGTATCTCGTCATGTTTATCGACGCGCCCTTGTATTTTCTGAGCTCGTACTGCAAATAACGCGCGAGTTTGAACGTCAGCGCTTTCTCCTGAAACTCAAGGCCGCCGACCGAGGTCGCGCCGTAGTCGGTGCCGCCGTGGCCCGGGTCGATAACTATGTTGACCTGCTCCGCGTACGCCGTGCCTCCGTGTATCGCGGGAATTACGGTTATCAAAACAGCGATTGACAGCGTGACCGCCGCCAATCTCTTTAAATTATTTCGCAAAATTACAACTCCTATATATTATGTCGTTAGTCGGCGCTGAAGTCATAGCCGCCGAAATGACCGTCGTAGCCGCCGGTGTTTTCCTCCTCGTAGGCTTCGGCTTCCTCCGTATCCTCGGGCGTTTCCTCGCTCGGCTCGGCGTCGACCTGAACGTCGGAATTTCCCCTGACGCCCGCCACAAACTCGCTCACCTTGTCGATGGCCGTGGGTACCGCGTCGATTATCCTGTCATAAATGCTGTTCTGCTCACTGACGGGCACCATTCTGATCTTGCCGTTGCCGACGATCAGAAATCCCACCGGAGTGAGCGACAGACCGCCGCCCGTGCCGCCGCCGAACATGTTGCTGGGGTCCTCGCCGTCGCTTAAAAGCTTTTTGTTTTTGGGGAACTCGGAGCCGCCGACTCCGAAGCCCAGCGCCACCTTTGATATCGGCATTATAACCGAGCCGTCGGGCGTGTTTATGGGCGCCCCCACGATGGCGTTAACATCAATCATCTCTCTCAGGCCCTGCAGCGCGGAGCCCATCAATCCCTCAATCGGGTGCTTGTCCGAAATTTCCGACATTACCAACACTTCCTTTCAGTTTTATGCGGTTGATTATAAATCTTGCGAGCGCCGCCACAGCGCTGTGAAGCACGTGCGCCGCCCTTGTTTTAATTATACTTCCCAATTCAAACTCAAAACATGAGTTCACGTAGTCCGGGTCAAGATACAGCACAAGGCCCATATCGGTTTTAAAATAACTTCTTATAAACGCGTTGAGGCTGCCCGCCGCGGCGTGGGCCGCTCCGTAGGCAATGCCCGTTTTGTCGGGCGCGCCCGTGCCGAACCTGATGTAAAGGTCAAGCCTTGACATGCGCATCTTGCGGCTCATGCGCCTGAGGAAAACCGCGAGCGCCGAGGTCCCGTGCTTTATCAGGTCCTTATACTCGGTGAGCGTGTTTTCTATATACTCAAAATCGAACCAGCGCGCGTCGCTGTCCCACGCGGGGCCGAGCTTTTGCTTGAGAAAGCCGGGTGAATCGCTCTCTGTATTTTGCGGCTCGGCTCCGGAGCTTTCGGCTTTGCTCTCGCCCTTTTTGCGCTTTTTGGATCTCTTCGCCTTTTTGGGCTTGCTTTTTTTGGGCTCTTTCGGCTCGGTCGGGAACACGAAGTCATGCTTTATAAACCCGAACATACTCGCGGTTATGACCGTTTTTCGGCCGTTTGACGCTATCTCAAAGGTGACGGTAGACCACAGCGGCAGCGCGATAACAAAAGCGATAATTCCGATTATTATCAGCGCGGCCATTGTCAAACCTCCCCATTATTATTCCTGTGATCCTGTCTCATCCTCGGGCTCTCTGACCTCCTCGATATCGGGGCTGTCGGGGTCTCCCGCGGGCGCCTCATCCTCGGGCACCGCAAGCGCGTCGAATTCGGGAAGGTCGCTTATGCTCTCGATCCCGAAGGTCTGCAAAAATTTCTTGGTAGTGCCAAACAGTATCGGCCGCCCGGGCGCGTCGTTTAAGCGTCCGACCTCGGCGATAAAGCCGCGCTCGATCAGGCGGTTGACGATATAGTCGCAGTTGACGCCCCTGACGCGCTCGATCGCCGATCGGGTGACGGGCTGCTTGTACGCGATGATCGCCAGCACCTCTATAGCCGCGTTCGAAAGCTGAAGCTTGCGCCCCGGCTTCATCAGCATCGACACGTATTCCTTATACTCGCCGCGTGTGCACATTCTGTATGAGTTCTCGAGCCTGATTATGTGCAGGCCGCGCCTCTCGTAGTTATACTCGTCCATCATGGTTTTGATTATGCCCTTGAGCGTTTTTTTGTCAACGTCCACGATGTCGGCGATCGTGTCGAGCTCCACAGCCTCGCCCGCGGCAAACAGCAGCGCCTCGATTATCGCCTTTACCTCATTTAACTCCATATGTATTGCCTTCCGTATCTTATTTTATTCCTCTATGCCGCTGAGATCGAGCTCGCCCTCGCCTCCGGGAGTGACTATCGGGTTCGAGATGTCGCCGCTCTCGTCGTATTCGATTTTAAGGCGGTTCATCTTCACCATCTCAAGCACCGCCAGAAACGACGCCACGGCCTCGGGCTTTGACTTCGAGTCGACAAACAGCTCCTTGAAAAACACCTTTGTGCGGCGCCTGAGCTTGTCCCACAGGCGGCGCACCCTCGAGCGCACCGAGACCTTCTCGTGCCCAACGATGCCCTCGAACGACTGTCTCGGCGGAGGCAGACGGCGCTCCATGCGCGTGTACGCAGTTTTGTAGGCCAGCACCAGATTTTCGGGCGTCAGCTTTGAGTAGTTCCACTCGGCGGGCGGGCGCTCGATTTTGTCGGGCTGTTTGAAGAAAAACGAATCGCCGATGTTCTTGCGCTCGTCGAGCCACGCCGCCGCGGCCTTGATTTTTCTGTATTCCTCAAGGCGGCGCACAAGCTCTTCCCTCGGGTCCTCTTCCTCGTCCTCCTCGGGCTTGGGCAAAAGCATTCTCGACTTGATCTGCAGCAGCGTCGCAGCAAGCACCAGAAACTCGCTGGATATTTCGAGATTATACTCCTTCATCTGCTGCATAACGTCAAAATACTGGCTCACGATCAGATTTATCGGTATGTCGTAAATGCTGACCTTGTTCTTTTTTATAAGCGTGAGCAGCAGGTCCAGCGGACCCTCAAAGTCAAGGACCTTGAAGCTTAACTTCTCCATACAAAACCACTTTCTTTATTATAGTTCCTACACAAACAGCTTTATTATCATATCATAAAGCCCGATCAGGCCCGATTCGCAAAAGCTCAGAAACCTGTTAAACACGCCGAAGTTCATCAGCAGTATCAGTATTATAAATCCGAACCTCTCGTACTGCATGTACCTGAAATACAGGTCGGTCGGCAGCACGGCGCTCAGCACCTTCGAGCCGTCGAGCGGCGGTATCGGTATCAGGTTGAATATGCCGAGGCCAAGATTCATATACACCATATATATGAAAAACGTGTACAGCAGCGACGCCAGATCAAAGCCGACGCCCGCGGACCTGAACGTCATTGAGCCGAGCACACACACTCCGATCTCGGCGATAAACGCCAAGATAAAGTTGGTGAGCGGCCCCGCCAGCGAGGTCAGCACCATGCCCGACTTTTGGTTCTTGAAATTATACGGATTGACCGGCACGGGCTTCGCCCAGCCGAAGCCGAATATCAGCAGACAAAGGCCTCCGATCGGGTCTATGTGGTGCAGAGGGTTGAGGCTGAGCCTTCCGCGGCTCTGAGCCGTTCGGTCGCCCATAGCGTAGGCCGCGAGGCCGTGACCCACCTCGTGGATCGTCAGCGACAGCAGCACGCAAAGCAGCGTTATCAATATCATCAGCAGCTTTTCGCCCGCGCCCATACCCGAATTTCTCAAAATATTTAAAACCATATTATATCACCGGTCCCAAATCAAATTTAACGCATATTTTAAAGGTCGTTTAATATCAGGTCGTCATAGCTCTCGCGCTTCACGGCAAGCCTCGCCTCGCCGTCCGAGACCATCACGATCGGCGGCCGCGGTATCCTGTTGTAGTTGCTCGCCATCGAATAGTTATACGCGCCCGTGGCAAGCACGGCGATAAGGTCGCCCGCCTTGATCTCGGGCAGTCTCGCGCCGTCGATCAGTATATCGCCCGATTCGCAGCACTTGCCCGCGATCGTGGCTACCATAGTCTTTTCGGCGTTCGGCTCATGCACGCGCGCCGCCTCGTACTCGCTCTGATAGAGTATGTACCTCGGGTTGTCGCCCATGCCGCCGTCCACCGATATATAGGTCCTGATCCCCGGTATCTCCTTGACGGTTCCCACAGTGTAGACCGTCAGGCCCGCCTCGGCCACGATCGAGCGGCCCGGCTCCATAACGATATAGGGCAGCTTGACGCCGCGGCTCTCGGATATGCCGCGCACAACCTTCGCCACCGCGCATATGTATTTGTCATAGTCGATAGGCGCGTCGCTCTGGGTGTATTTTATGCCGTAGCCGCCGCCTAAATTCAAGCGGTCCATAACAATGCCGTGCCTGTCCTTCATGTCGGCTATAAAGTTCATCATCTTCTCGGCGGCCAGCTCAAAAGGCGCCAGCTCGAATATCTGCGAGCCGATGTGGCAGTGCACGCCGACCACGTTGATATTCGGCATAGCCGCGGCCTTTACCACGATATCCTCGGCCTCGCCCGTCTCAAGGGCGACGCCGAACTTTGAATCTATCTGTCCGGTCCGCACAAAGCTGTGGGTGTGGGCGTCGATACCGGGCTTTATCCTGAACATAACATCCGCCGTTTTGTCCATATCGACCGCGAATCTGCTCAGCGTCTCAAGCTCGAATATATTGTCGACCACGATCGTGCCCACTCCCTCGCGGAGCGCCATCTTTATTTCATCGTCGGTCTTGTTGTTGCCGTGAAAATATATGCGCTCGGCGGGGAACCCCGCCTTTATCGCCGTGTAAAGCTCTCCGCCTGACACCACATCAACACCCATGCCTTCTTCCCGCATAATACGGTACATATACTTACACGAGAGCGCCTTACTGGCGTAAAGCACCAGGCCTTTACCGTCATAATATTCCTTCATAGCGCCCGTGTAGACGCGGCAGTTTTCGCGTATCTCATTTTCGTCCATTATATACGCGGGCGTTCCGTATTTCGCGGCCACCTCGGCGATATCGCAGCCACCCATGCTGAGGTTGCCCTTCTCGTTCACGGTCAAACATTTCATCACAAAGCTGTTGTTCACGTAAAATTTCCTCCTGAATTTATCATTTGTTTGGTAATTCGGGCGCAATCCGCCCGGCGCACATAGCACGCCGTATAATATTTTACCATAAAGCTTTGTCTTTGTCAACAAAAGATACGCGCAAATCGGCGGTGTTTCAAGAATAATCCTCTAAAGGCCGTCATATGATTTACTCAGGAGGTGACGTAAATGAAAATCTGGTTTGTCGGCAGGCGCCTAGGAGCCGCGCTCGGCGTTATTGCTGTCCTGTTCTTCGCTCTGGCGCTCACAGGCTGGATCTCAAGCAGGAACGCCGCGATAACCACGGCCGCCGCCGGAGAGCGCGACCTGCCGATATACTGCGTCCAAAAGGACGAAAACGACAAAAAGCTTTCAATCAGTTTTGACGCCGCTTGGGGCAATGAAGATACGCAGAATCTGATAGACATACTCAAAGAGAGAAATATAAGAACGACGTTTTTTGTGGTCGGGGAATGGGTCGACAAATATCCCGAATCGGTCAAGGCTCTCTCCGACGCGGGGCACGAGGTCATGAACCACTCGGCCGATCACCCGCATATGACGCAGATCTCAATTGAGGATATTAAAAAGCAGCTGAACGACTGCGGCGACAAGATCGAGGCGATAACGGGACGCAGGCCCGACCTGTTCCGCCCGCCCTACGGCGACTACAACAACGATGTTGTGGGCACAGCCAGAGAGTGCGGGTACTACACGATACAGTGGAGCGTTGACAGCCTCGACTGGAAGGACCTGTCGGCCGACGAGATATATAACAGAGTTGTGCCCAAGGCCGAGCCCGGAGCGATCATACTGTTTCACAACGCCGCCAAGCACACTCCCGAGGCGCTGCCCAAAATACTCGACGCGCTGATCGAGCAGGGGTACGAGGTCGTGCCTATATCCGAGCTTATCATGAGGGAAAACTACAAGGTGGACCCAAACGGAAAACAATGCAGCGCAAATAATTAAAATCGGAGGTCGCGAGAATGTCGGAAATATCGGAATACGCGTATGATGAAAACAGCTGTTTTCATAGCAATATCGCAAGGCTTTGCGGTGAGGTGATATCGAGCCCCGCCCTTTCACACGAGATATACGGAGAAAAATATTACAATATAATTCTGGCGGTCCCGAGGCTGAGCGGGAACCGCGACCTGATACCCGTGACGATCTCCGAGCGTCTTTTCTGCGAGTATAGGCCCGCCGTCCGCGACGTGATCGCCGTCACGGGGCAGTACCGCTCGTACAACAACTACTCGGGCGTCGGCAGCAGACTTATACTCACGGTGTTCGCCAAGGAGATCGAGTATATCGGGAAATGCGGCGAGGTTCGGCCCGAGGGGAACCCCAACGAGGTATTTTTGAACGGATTTCTTTGCAAGCGCCCCACCTACCGCACGACGCCCTTTAACCGCGAGATCTCGGATATACTGCTGGCGGTCAACCGCTCCTACAAAAAATCCGACTATATCCCCTGTATCGCCTGGGGCAGGAACGCCAAATACCTGAGCGGCCTGTGCGTGGGCGCCAACCTTAAAATATGGGGCAGGATACAGAGCCGCGAATACAAGAAATTCATAAGCGAGAGCGAGACGATAACCAAAACCGCCTATGAGGTCTCGATTTCAAAGCTCGAAAACGTGAGCTGTGAATAGCAAAATGGCGCCCGGGACCCCGAGCGCCGAATTGTTTTAATCCTCTAATATTTGCTGCAAATTGTCAATGACCTTTTGCAGTTTTTCTTTTTCCTTGCTGTCCGGCATATTGGCGATGACCTCTGTCAAGTCGTCTAATATAAACCGAATAAATCCGTTAAACTGTTTATCTGTCATTCCCATAATTAACAGCTCCTTTTTATTTTAAAGTTATTTTTGCACCAAACCCGCGATATACGCCTTTATGATCTCTTTGATCTCAGCCGGCGTATAATTGTTTTTCTCACTGTTTGATTCGATTGTGTCTATCAAATCATATGCCATAGCCTTTTTTATTTCCTCGGCTTCTCTGTCCGTCGGCATTGAGTATCATCTCCTTCGCGATATTGATCCGACATGTTTATAATATCATAAACGCGTCAAATAATCAAGTCTTATTTGTTCCAGATCGCTCTGATCTTTTCGGCGGTGGCGCCGAAGTTTTCCTCGCTGTTGGTCTCAAGTATCGCGTTTATAACGGGCGAGTATTCTTTGGCGTATTTGAACAGATACTCATAGTCGTAAACGCCGTCGCCCGCGAGCCTGCCCTCTTTTTTGCCGTCTATGACCTCAAAATCCTTAAAGTGCAGTATGCCTATGCGGTCGCCGTAGAGCGAGTACACCTCGTCTACGATCTTGTGCTGCTGCTCGACATCGTTCATATCCGTGATGTTCACAGGGTCGAATATAACCGTCACGTTGGGCGAGTTTATCTCATCAAGGAAACGCTTTGTCATCTTTGGGTTCCACATGCTGTGCTTGGTTACCGTCTCAACGCCCACGATGCTGCCAAGTTTCTCGGCGCAATCGACCAGCTCCCGCATGCTACGCAGGAACCTCTGGTAATTTTCCTCGGTGTGGGTCTCGTCGATATTGTTATAAAAGCCCGTCTCGGTGCCGACCATGTCGCAGCCCAAATACTTCGCGAATTTAAGGTGCGCCTTGAACCACTCGAGCTCGCCTCTGCGTTTATTTTCGTCGGGGTTGACGGGATTTATGTAGCACCCGAGCACCGACACGCGCACGCCGTGTTTCGCAAGAGTGTCCTTGATATACTTGCCGAGTTCGGGCGTCAGCACGCTGTTTCTCCACTTTATATCCTTAAACGATTTTTTAAGCGCGAGCTGCACGTGCGTCGCTCCCACGCTCTCGAGGGTCTCGGCCAGGGTCTCGATATCCTTCGCCTTGGTGTCGTGGCCCCTCATGCCGAGATTTAATTGATTAAACATATCTCTTTCATCTCCTTATCGGTTTTTGTTTCTTTAATTATATCTTAATTTATCGGATTTGTACAGTATTTTTTTGGTTAAAATCACATTTTTTATTACGGAAGCCAAGTTGCGCTTGTTATATCGCTCAAAATAAGTTAAAATTAGATGAATATAATTCGGAGAATGTTATACTCGGAGGATAATATTATGGATAAGCGTGAATTTTTGAAAAAGGCGGTAAAGCTGGCCGACACGATCATGCGCGAGAACCGGCCGATCATATGCGAAAAGTGGCAGTACGACCGCGGCGTGTGCCTGATGGGCATGGCGGCGGTGTACGAGCTGACGGGCGACGAGAAATATTTTGACTACATAAAGCGCAGCATGGACTATTTTATAAACGAGGACGGAAGCATAAGCAAATACGACCGCACGCAGTACAATCTCGACCACACCAACAACGGCAAAAACTGTCTCTGGCTCTACAAAATGACAGGAGAGGAAAAATATCTTAAAGCCGCGGACAGGCTGATCGAGCAGCTGAATGAGCAGCCGCGCACCAAGTCGGGCACATACTGGCACAAGCGGATCTATCCCAACCAGGTCTGGCTCGACGGCCTGTATATGGCCGAGCCGTTCTCGGCGCAGTACGCCGATATCAGGGGCTTTGATGAGCGGTTCGACGACGTGCTGCACCAGTTCACAAACGCCGAACGACTGACATACGAGCCACGCTGCGGCCTCAACGTCCACGCCTGCGACGAATCAAAAACCGCATTCTGGGCGGACAAAAACACCGGAAAGTCGCTCAACGTCTGGGGCAGGGCGCTGGCGTGGTTCACAATGGCGATAGTTGATGTTCTGGACTTTATACCTAAAAGTCACGACGGCAGAAAGGTTCTTATTGAGATGCTGAACAAAATAATGTCAAATGTGGTTCTGTACCAGAGCCCCGAGGGCGGCTGGCACCAGGTGCTCGACAACTGCCGGGAGGACAACTACCTCGAATCGACCTGCACCATCATGTTCGCCTATACTCTGGCGAAGGGAATAAAGCGCGAATACCTTGACGAAAAATATTACCGCCCGCGCCTTGACAGAGCGCTTGACTGCGTATTCGAAAAATTCGTGCGCGAGGACGGAGACTCGCTGCGTATCACATGCTGCTGCGCGGTCTCGGGTCTCGGTCCCGACGGGAACTTCCGCCGAAACGGAACCCTCGACTACTACTTCAGCGAGCCGATCATCGAGAACGACTGCAAAGCGACCGGCCCCTTCATGAAACTCGCCGCGGAGCTGTAATTATTAGTGATACGAAAGGACGTTATATATGCCTAAAAAGAAAAATAACGATGTAACGATCCGCTCAAGCGCCGCTGAGTACCTCACTTATGTCGCCTCGGTTGGCGGTGAGGAAAGCAGCGTTGAAATGCGGTACGAAGATGAAAATATCTGGCTGACACAGAAGATGATGGCGGCTTTGTATGATGTGTCGGTATCAGCTATAAATCAACACCTGAAAAGAATTTTTGACGATCAGGAATTGATTGAAGGTTCAGTTATTAAGAAATACTTAATAACTGCCGCGGACGGGAAAAATTATAAAGCAAATCATTATAACCTGCAGGCTATTATTGCCGTTGGTTTCAAAGTAAACAACGAGCGCGCCGTTCAGTTCAGAAAATGGGCGGGACAGATCGTCAAAGATCACACTATACAGGGCTGGACAATGGACGTGGAGCGCTTGAAAAAAGGCACTCTGTTTACCGATGAATACTTTGAGCGTCAGCTGGAGAACATCCGCGAAATCCGTCTTTCCGAGAGAAAATTCTACCAGAAGGTCACGGACCTGTACGCGACCGCGTTTGATTATGACAAGGACGCAAAAACCACAAAACTGTTTTTTAAGACCGTGCAGAATAAATTGCACTACGCAGTTCACAGACACACGGCGGCAGAGCTTATTTTTGAGCGCGCCGACGCGGAAAAGGAGCACATGGGCCTTACCTCATGGGAAAACGCGCCCGACGGCAAAATTATTAAAAGCGATGTCGCGATCGCAAAGAACTATTTGACCGAAAAAGAGCTGTCTTTTTTGGAGAGGATCGTGTCGCTTTATCTCGACTATGCCGAACTGCAGGCCGAGCGGCACATTCCGATGAGCATGGAGGATTGGGCAAAGCGGCTTGACGGTTTTCTTGAATTCAACGGCACCGAGATTTTGACCGGAGCGGGTAAAATCAGCGCGGAGCAGGCCAAACTGCACGCCGAAACCGAATTTGAAAAGTATAGAATTATTCAAGACAGGCTGTTCTTATCGGACTTTGATAAGTATTTGGCGGAGCTTGAAGAACGCGCCAAGAATGTTTCCGACAGCAAATAACGTCTTATTAAGAAATCGGGCGGGGCCTTGGGGGCTCCGCCTATTTTACGCAGTTCATTATTTTTTTCAGTCTGTGGTTCACGCCCGATTTGGTGAGGGGCGGGTTCAGACACTTGCCGAGCTCGGTCAGGCTCAGGTCCTTGTGCTCGAGCCTGAGGCGCGCGATCTCCCGAAGGTCGTCGGGCAGGCTGTCGAGCCCCACGGTGTCTCTGATCTTATGTATCGCCTTTATCTGCTCCACCGAGGCGTTTATCGTGCGCGACAGGTTCGAGGTCTCACCGTTGGCATTTCTGTTAACGTCGTTCCTGATCTCCTTTTCGATCTTGATGTTTATAAGCTCCATCTGGGAGCCGCACGAGCCGAGGAACGCCAGAATATCCTCTATCACCTCGCTGTTTTTCACGTACGCAACGTATTTTTTCTTTCTCGGGGTGAGCTGCATCGGAAAATCAAAATCCTTAAACAGGCGCACAATATCGCCGCACAGCGCCTCATCGGGCGCCGAGATCTCAAGAGCGTAGTTCTTGTACGGGTCGCTGACCGCGCCCGCTCCCAGAAACGCGCCCTTTAAAAACTCGCGCTTGCAGCACAGCTTTTTTATATCTCCCGAGCGGCGGATCACCTCTCCGTCGTCGCCCAGCATTTTCAGGTCATACAAAAGCTGCGCGACCCTCACGCTGTCGCGTATCTCGGCTTTGTATTTTCCGTTTTGGTCGCCGCTCTGGCGCACCTCCGCCTCTATCCCGAGCCTGCGCGCAGTCTCCACAAAGCTGCCGATAACGTCCGGATTGTCACTCTTGAGCTTGATCCCGCTCTTTGATATCTCGGACGCGCCAAGCAGGATCAGACCCTTAAAGCGGGAGCGCACGCAGCACTTGTCCCGCGGCTCGGCGCGGTAGAGCTCGCGCTTGATTTTTCTCGAAAATGATGTTTTGCCGCCTTCACGCAAGCCTATCACCTCCGCTTGAATTTCGGACTGTAAAGCAGAACTCCCTCTCCGCTGACCTTCCGGCCTTCCTCGTCTCTGTTTATGCTGATTATGTCGATAAGCGCGTCGGCCAGCGCGTATGTGTTGTGGCGCACGTGCCCCTCGCTGTCCTCGGTCACCAGATCGCGCTCGATGACCGTTATGTCGGTCGAGCCGAATCGGCTCTTGTCGTACTCCACGGGGCAGGCGCCGTCGTCCTTGTATTTTTTAATTATATCCGGGCTTATGCTGCCCGTGTTCACTATGCAGTAATCCAGAAAATCGTCAAATGTGTGGTCGAGTATGGCGAGCGCGTGGTCAAACGCGGTGTAGCCGTCGGTCTCGCCCGGCTGCGTCATGATGTTGTTTATGTACACGACGGGCGCCTTTGACTTGCGCGCCGCGTTTTTAAGGTCCTCGATAACCAGATTCGGCAGCACGCTCGTGTAAAGGCTGCCCGGGCCGAGGGTTATCAGGTCGGCTTCCCCTATCTCGCGCAGCACCTCGTTCAGCGTCTCGACGGGCAGCAGTCCGCCCGACTTTTTTCTGAGCCTGACTTTTTTGATGGCGCCATTGCTCTCGCTGACCGAATGACCTATCCGAGACTCGCCCACAACGGTGCTGCCGTCCTCCATGGTCGCGATCAGCTCCACGTCCGACGCGGTCACCGGATAGACGCGGCCGGTTATGTTGAGCACCTCGCACACGTTGCGCACCGCCTCGACAAAGTCGCCGCCGAACGTTCCCGTCATCGCGGCAAGAAACAGGTTGCCGAAGCTCTGGCCCTTGAGCCGTCCGCTCTCAAAACGGTAGCTCAGCAGCCGCTCCATCACGGGCTCTACCTCGGACAGAGCCAGTATGCAGTTTCGTATGTCGCCGGGCGGCGGTATCTTAAGGTCCTCGCGCAGAACGCCGCTGCCGCCCCCGTCGTCCGCGACGGTCACAACGGCGGTTATATCATCGGTATAGCGCTTTATGCCGCGCAGCATGGCCGAAAGCCCCGTTCCTCCGCCGATCGACACGATCTTTGGGTTAAACGGCTGAAAGCCGCCGCGTCCGCGCTCAAGATTTTTATATTTCGAAAACTCGGAGCCCGACATATTATACACCCTTCTGAATGTCCCTGTGAGTTATCACAACGCTGTTCTCGTCGTCCGACTTCAGGAACTTGTACAGCTCCTCGGCCAGCGTCACGCTGCGGTGGTGGCCGCCCGTGCAGCCGACAGCGATAACAAGCTGGTTCTTGCCCTCTTTGATATACTCGGGCACGAGAAAATCTATCATCGCCGTCAGCATGTTCAAAAACCTGCGGCTCTCGTCAAATCCCATAACGTAGTCATGCACATTGGTCTCAAGCCCCGTGCTGTGCTTGAGCTCGGGAATATAAAACGGATTCGGCAAAAACCTCACGTCAAACACAAGGTCCGCGTCGAGCGGTATCCCGTATTTAAACCCGAAGGACATCACGTTTATGATTATGCCCGTCCTTTGGCTGTCGGCGAACATCGCCTTTATGCGCGCGCTGAGCTGAGCCGCGGAAAGGTCGGTGGTGTCAAGCACATGGTCGGCCATCGCCTTGGCGGCGCTGAGCAGGCGGCGCTCCTTTAATATTCCGTCGATTATCCTGCCGCCTCCCGCTCCGGGGTGCAGCCTTCTGGTTTCCTTGTATCTTTTTATCAGCGCCTCGTTGGACGCGTCGAGAAAGAGTATCTCGCGCTCAAGACCCATTTCGTCAAGCTCGTCGATAGCCTCCGAAAACTCGCCGAACATATCCTTGCCGGCGCGCACGTCGCTCACCACGGCCACGCGCTCCATGCCCTCGCCCGCCTTTGAGCATATCTCGGCGAACTTGGGGATCAGCTCGGGCGGTATGTTGTCAACGCAGTAATAGCCGACGTCCTCAAGCGCCTTTATCACTCCGGTCTTGCCCGCGCCGCTGAGGCCCGTCACGATCAATAAATTCAAGTTATGTCACCTCCGACTAAAACTCTCCTATCAGTTTTACCTCGGTTTCAAGATTCACGCCGTTTTTTTCAAACACGGTTTTCCGCACGTGGCGTATCACGCTCAAAACGTCCTCCGCCGTCGCCCCGCCGTTGTTTACCACAAAGCCCGAATGTTTTTCGGAAACGGCGGCGCCGCCGCGTGAATAGCCTTTAAGCCCGGCCTGCTCGATAAGAGCCGCGGCGTAATATCCCTCGGGGCGCTTGAACGTGCTGCCCGCGCTGGGCTTGTCGATAGGCTGCTTTGAGACGCGCCTCTCGGTAAGCTCCTTTATATCGTCAAGTATCACTCTCACGCTCTTGTGCACAAGCCTCATCTCGGCTTCGAGGATAACATAGTCCTTATCGGTGAAAAAGCTGTGCCTGTAGCCGAAATCGCATTTGTCGGCGGGAAGCTCCCTCACGTCGCAGTTATCGTCGAGGTAGGTCACCTTTGTTATAACGTCCTTCATCTCGCCGCCGTAGGCGCCCGCGTTCATGTATACCGCGCCGCCAAGCGAGCCGGGTATTCCCGACGCGAACTCAAGGCCCGAAAGCCCGTTGCGCGCCGCCGAGTTGGCGAGCTTTGACAGCAGCACGCCGCTCTGGGCGGTTATCGTGTTGCCCGAAATATTTATCTCTCCGAGCGCCTTTCCTATCTCGATCACCGCGCCGCGTATGCCCTTGTCGCCCACAAGCAGGTTTGAGCCGTTGCCTATGATTTGATATTTAAATCCCAGCTGCTTAAACAGCTTTATGGCCGCTATAAGCGCGCTTCGGCTCCGCGGCGTCACGAACACATCCGCGGGACCGCCTATCTTGAACGTGGTGTGAGCGCTCATCGGCTCGTTGATTCTCACGTTTCCGTCGCCGACAACGCCCTTCGCCATCGCTGTAACCGTGTTGATCATTTTTGTCCTCCAATCCGGTCTTATATATTCTTGCCCGACGCGCGCAGAAAATCAATAAATTTCCCGGCGCTCAAATTCATTATCAGTTCCTCGGGAAAATCGATCTCCTCAAGCATTTTGAGGGCGCTTGAGAAATTTCCCACGTCCCACGGGGTGTGGGCGTCGGAGCTGACGACTATCCCGCAGCCGACCTCTTTGCACTTCTCGGCGATTTTTCTGCAGTTCTCAACGCTTTTTTGGGGGCGCACCGAGTATGTATGGTTGTTTATTTCAATGCACTTTCCCGCGTCTCTGGCCGCGCGCGCCACCTTGTCGATATCATAGGGGCAGCGCGAATCGCCGCTGTGGCCCAGGATATCCACATACGGATTTTTGAGCACATTAAGCCACGTCTCGGTGTGATCGGGGAGCGTCCTGTCCTCGTAGCACGGCTGATGTATCGACGCCACAACGACCTGAGCCCGCTCAAGCAGGCCCGGCTCAAGACTGATCTCTCCCCGCCTGTTCAGAACATTCGATTCGCAGCCCTTGAGCAGGCGCACGCCCTCGATATATTCGGGCAGCTCGTGCATCGTGGTAAAGTGCCAGTTATGCGGCGAATCGGGCATCGGCCTTGTGTGATTCGTCATGCAGACCAGCTCAAGGCCCCTCTCGGCCGCGACGCGCATGTTTTCCCAAATCGTGCCGAAGGCGTGGTCGCTGCAGTTTGTGTGGGTGTGCGCGTCCGCTTTTATATTAATACTCATAATAACACCCCGCCTTTATGATCTGTTCTGCTCGCTAAACCGGTTCATCTGCTCGGTTATGCGGCGGTTGAGCTCCTCGGCCGCGTTGTAGCCCATTCGCTTCTGCCTGTTGTTCATCGCGGCTACCTCGAATATGACCGCCAGATTTCGTCCGGGTCTCACCGGGATCGTCAGCGACGGAATATCAAGGCCGAGAATATTGGTGTACTCATCGACCAGACCCAGACGGTCGTACTGCTTGTTGCGGTCCCAGGTCTCGAGGTGGATTATCATGTCGATGTTCTCGGAGTCCTTGACCGCGCCCATACCGAATATGTTTTTGACGTCAACTATGCCTATGCCGCGGATCTCGATAAAATGCCTGATTATATCGGGCGACACGCCGATCAGGGTCTTTGACGAGACCTTCTTTATCTCAACGGCGTCGTCGGCCACAAGGCGGTGTCCGCGCTTTATGAGCTCGACCGCTGTCTCGCTCTTGCCGACGCCGCTCTCGCCCAGAATAAGCACGCCCTGGCCGTATATCTCGACCAGAACACCGTGGCGCGTGATCCTCGGCGCCAGTTCAAAGCTCAGATAAGCGTTGAGCGTGCTGGTGAAATACGATGTGGGCTGGGCCGTTCTCAGCACAGGCGTCTCGTACTCCTCGGCCAGCTTCAGCATCTCGGCCGACGCGTTTCCGTTTCTGGTGAGTATCATGGCCGAAATGTGCTTTTCAAAGAGCCGCTTTAAGCTCTTGTACCTGACCTCGGCCGAAAGCCCCGTGAGATACGTGTTTTCCACCATTCCCAGTATCTGTATGCGGCTGGGATCAAAATAATCAAAAAAGCCCGTTATCTGCAGGCCCGGACGGTTCACGTCCGCGGTCTCTATAAGAATTTCCTTGTCGGGATAGTAAAGCTTCTCAAGCTTCATCTCGCGAATAACCTTTTCAAGACTGACGGTAAAAATTTCATTCTCCATAGGATCTACCTCTACTGCAAATTTTTCTGTAAAATATATTATAATTCAAGCTTTACAGTTTGTCAATCGGTTTTTAAAAAACACAACGTAGGGACTAGGGTTCCCCCTCAGTCGTGCTTTGCCCCATATCCGCTCACGTTAATGATTTGTGGCCTCGTTTATATGTGCAATCGGAATACGATAGTGCCACGAACCCGCTGCGCGGCTCCGGCCGCAGCCAGCTCTCCCCCGAGGGGGAGCCGGGACGTCGAGGGCGCCGTCCCCTACGGATTTGGGCGCCAATTTAATGCCTCCTCCCGGGAGGAGGTGGCTGCGGCTTGCCGCAGACGGAGGTGGGAACATAGGGACTAGAAAATAGGAACCAGAGACTAGGACGGGCGCCTATGATATACCGGATCGCCGCGAACCGCGCAAATTGCGCCAAACCCGTAGGGGCGGATATTATCCGCCCGCTCTAACCACTATGTTCTTACATTCATACATTCTTACGTCAAAACAATACTCTTATAAAATTCTGTTTTATTCCTATACATATATATTTGAAAATTATGTGAGAATGTGAGACATTGTCTCAAAAACAACGTATCCACGGGCTTTTCGATGTCTCACATACCTCGAATTTACGTGAGAATTATGTGAGATATGTGAGACATTTTTAACGTTTATTCACTTGAAGTATCTTCATTTAGCAATTTTATGTATCTGGCTTTTGTCCCGTAACAGCTGGTATAATGATTAAACCGTCCATTTTGGTTCTTCACCAAAAATCCGTCGGCTGCCCATTCGTTTTTCACGGCCTCGAAAGAATATCCCTCGTTTTTCAATTCGCGGCAGAGTATCGTTTTGTTGATAAGCACCGCGCCGTCGTCGATCTTACCCCATATTTCGCGGCTTATGTTGCCCGGCGAAAACATGTTGACGTTGGCGGCGATCAGGCCCTCGGTGAACTCCCGCGCCCGTTTCGCGACGCTGACCGAGCTGTCCGACTTCATGAACCGAGCGGCAGAATCGACCGATATCGGCTGTTCGTCTTTAAAAAGGTATCGGCAGGCCAGGCAGTCACCAGTCAGCACGGCGGCCATTGCCGAGGCCTGCTTGCCCGTGGCATCGAGACGGGCGAGCTTTTTGAAATACTCGTCGTAGATCATTTTAGCGGTATTCGGCTCCTTTTGGTATTCCTCAATGAACCGCCGCCCCGCCGAGCCGTAGTTTTCGGAAAACAGCCCCACCAGTTCAGCGGGGGAGGGAAGTGACAGGCGTATTCCCACCTCCGTCAGGCTGTCGCCTGACACCTCCTCCAGGGAGGAGGCAGAAGATTGGCGCCTCCTCGGGGGAGCTGTCGCCGAAGGCGACTGAGGGGGGCAAGAAGCATTAACGCATATCACACGGTTGACGGCGCCGCCGCCCGACGACGTGTCCACGCACGGTTCCTCTCCCGTGAACAGAAACGCGCACCGCCATGTCTGCGTTCTGTTGAGGCTTGAGTAGGTCATTCTCGCGCGGTCCATGCCCTCAGTGCAGCTCATGATAAGGCGGTCGTAATTCTCGCGCCTGTTTTTGATTATCTGCAGCTCGTCGCCTCCGAACGGCAGGTTGCGCAAAAACGCCGAGGTGCTGAGCATGGCATTCACTGTCATGTTCATGGTCTTTGTCATGCCGCCGATCCTCGGGTCGCCCCAGACCGACATTGCCGCCTGCAGGGTCAAGGTCTTGCCGCACCCCGTCGGGCCCCAAAGGTGGAAAACGAAGGGCTGCAGGTTCAGCGGCTCCAAAAGAGGCGAGACGAACGACGCGCCCATCATCAGGCGGAACGCGAGGCTTTCGCGGTATTTCCCCATGCCCGTGACCCATTTTTCAAGCGAGCCCTTTTCGCGCACGGGCTCGAGCAGGTATTTGTTGTTCCCGGCGTTGATGTATGTGGCGGAAGATAGGCGCCCCCTCGGGGAATCTGTCGCCGAAGGCGACTGAGTGGGGCAAGGCCGGCTCGTACCCACCTCCGTCAGGCTGTCGCCTGACACCTCCTCCCGGGAGGAGGCATTAATTAAGCTCTCTCCAAGGGGCGAGGCAGACGGGCGGACGATATCCGCCCCTACGGCATTTCGCGAGGCAGACACCGCGGCATACGGCAAAAATTCGCCGTCGAACCAGCCGAGGCGGGAGACCGTTTTGCGCTCGGGTATCCTGTCGGGGTTCAGGCTTATCACCTCGGCCAGGAATTTCACTAAGTTTGCCGCGGTCTCGCTTGTGACCTCGATTCCCTTGTCGGCCAGCTGCACGATCTTCACCGCGCTTGATATCTGCGAGCGCGGGCATATCACGGCGCGCCACCTGCCGCGGACCCGCGTCCTGAGCTCCACCGAGGCCAGCTCGGTCTCGGGATCGCACAGCAGCGTCGTCGGCATGATCGGCACGGTCGAGGCAATTCTTTTCACAAAGGCGCCGCGGCTGTCGATATACTCAAGCCGCACGCCGCTCTCGTCCGCGGTCCACTCGCCGCAGCGAAGCTTCAGCGGCTGACCCTCAAACCCGGTCTCGTTGTCGCCGCCGTTTTCCATTATCTCGGTTATCAGATTCTTTATGTAATTCTAATTTTTCAACGCTTTCACCTCCCCGGCAATTAATTTCTATCAAGTTTATAAGGTACTCGACCTTGTTAAGCTTTTCGACCAGCTCGGCCTTTTTGTCGTTCGGCGGCTCGGCGTTCATCGCCTCTCTGAGACGGTGCATTTCGCCGCAAAGCTCGGAGTAGAGCCGCCTTTCTTTTTCGGCCTCCTCGTCGCGTCTGAGCATTTCCCGAAACTGCCGCTTTTTGGCTCTCAGCATGGTGCCGCGCCGCTCGGCGTCGAGTATTTTTTTGTCGAGGCCGAGGCCGAGCGCGCAGTCGATAAACCTCGCCGCCTCGGGCGCGCTCAGGTTCTCGTGGAGCCGCGCCAGCGTTATGATATCGCCGCCCGCGCCGCAGCCGAAACAGTAAAACAGCTGCTTTTCGGCGTCGATCTTCATGCTGGGCGTCTTGTCGTCGTGCAGCACGCAGCGGCACATTCCGCGCCTGTCGGGCACTCCGCCGAACAGCCGCACCAGGTCCTCGATACGCGCCGCCGCCTTTAGCTCGCTGAAATTGATCATAAAAATATCACTTCCTTTCAATTTAAGTTTAATTGAAAAGAAGTGACAAGTAGTGTCTTTTTTACTCGAAAAAGTCTTTGATTTTTTCTCCGAAGCTTTTTCTGCGCTTGTATTTTGAGGGGTCAACGCTGTCGTCGAACTGACGCAGCAGGTCCTTCTGCTTTTCGGTTATGCCTTTGGGGATCTCGACCTGTATCTTGACGTACTGGTCTCCCCTTGTCGAGCCGCTTAACTTGACCGCGCCCTTGCCCTTGAGCCTGAACACGGTCCCGGGCTGGGTCCCCTCGGGTATGTTGTAAGTAACGCTGCCGTCCACCGTGGGCACCTTCACCTCGCCGCCCAAAGTGGCCTGAACAAAGGTTATCGGATAGTCGCACATTATGTCGCTGCCCTGACGGACGAAGAGCTTGTGGGGCTTCACGCGGACGGTTATCAGCAAATCGCCCGCGGGGCCGCCGTTTTTGCCTATGTCGCCCTCGCCGCGCACGTTGAGCGTCTGGCCGGTGTCTATGCCGCCCGGTATGTTGACGCTGATTTTTTTGCTGTTGCGCAGGGAGCCCTCTCCGCGGCAGCTTTTGCAAGGTTCGTTAATAATGGTGCCCTTGCCGCGGCACACCTCGCAGGTGCGGACCGACTGCATATTGCCGAAGGGCGTCCGCTGCACCGAGCGCACCTGTCCTGTGCCGCCGCAGTTTGTGCACCTGGTCGGCTTGCTTCCGGGCGCCGCTCCGCTGCCGTGGCAGGTGTGGCACTCTTCCATATGGCTGACCGTGACGTCCTTCTTGGTGCCGAAGCAGGCCTCCTCGAATGTCAGGTCTATATTCATGCGCACATCGCGGCCGCGCTGGGGGCCGTTCCGGTTTTGTCTTGACGCGCCGCCTCCGAAAAAGCTGCCGAATATGTCGCCCAGATCAAAGTCCTCAAATCCCCCGAAACCGCCGAAGCCTCCGCCGCCGTATCCGGCCGCCGCATTCGGGTCAACGCCCGCGTGTCCGAACTGGTCGTACCTCGACTTTTTGTCGGGGTCGCTCAGCACCTCGTAGGCCTCGCTTGCCTCTTTGAACTTCGCCTCCGCGCCTTCCTTGTCGTCGGGGTTCAGATCGGGATGATATTTTTTCGCCAGTTTTCTGTATGCTTTTTTGATCTCGTCGGCCGAGGCGTTTTTGTCAACGCCAAGCACCTCGTAATAATCTCTTTTATCTGCCATTTTTTCCTCCACGTAGGGCGGATATTATCCGCCACTACAAACATAGTGATTAGGGATTAGTGAATAGTGATTAGGTCGGGCAGGCTGCGGCCGGAGCCGCGCAGCGGGTTCGTGGCACTAACGTATTCCGTTTGCTCAAATAAACGAGGACACAAATCATTAAATCATCTAGGACATGCCGAGTCGTCCGCCCCTACGGCATTATGCGTACTTTGGTCGTAGGGGACGACGACCACGGCGTCCCGCGGGCGGATACTATCCGCCCCTACAAACGCCGATGATGTAGCAAATCGCCGTTATCCGTGCAAATTCCGCCAAACCTGTAGGGGCGGCAACTTGCCGCCCGTGCCTCCTCCCGGGAGGAGGTGTCAGGCGTAAGCCTGACGGAGGTGGGAACATATCGCTCTTAATATTTATTAATCCGCCTCGGTGTAGTCGGCGTCGACTACGTTGTCGTCGCTTGGCTGCGCGTTTTGGTCGGGGCCGCCCTGTGCCTGCTGCTGCGCCTGCGCCTGAGCCGCCGCCTCTTTATAAAGCTGCTCGCTCGCCGCGTAGAACTTCTGAGAAACCGCCTCGGTCTGCGCCTTCACGCCCGCCACGTCGATCGGGCTCGCCTTGAGCATTTCCTTGAGCTTGTCGACCTCGGCCTGTATCGCGCTCTTCTCGCTCTCGCTTATCTTGTCGCCCAGCTCGCCCAGCGTCTTTTCGGTCTGGTATACCATGCTGTCGGCCTGGTTGCGGACGTCGACCTCCTCTTTCGCCTTCTTATCCTGCTCGGCGTACTGCTCGGCCTCTTTGACGGCCTTTTCGATATCCGCGTCGGACAGGTTGCTGCTGGCCGTTATAGTTATGGCCTGCTCCTTGCCCGTGCCAAGGTCCTTCGCCTTTACGTTAACGATTCCGTTGGCGTCGATATCAAAGCTTACCTCGATCTGAGGCACGCCTCTGGGAGCCGGGGGTATATTGTTCAGGTTAAATCTTCCGAGCGTCTTGTTATAAGCCGCCATCTCGCGCTCGCCCTGGAGCACGTGTACCTCAACGCTGGTCTGGCCGTCGGCCGCCGTGCTGAATATCTGGCTCTTGTTTGTGGGGATCGTGGTGTTCCTGTCGATCAGCTTGGTGAACACGCCGCCCATCGTCTCGATACCGAGAGACAGCGGTGTCACGTCGAGCAGAACCAGATCCTCAACGTCGCCCGTGAGAACGCCCGCCTGCACCGCCGCGCCTATCGCGACGCACTCGTCGGGATTTATGCCCTTGTGGGGCTCCTTGCCCGTAAGGCGCTTTACCGCCTCCTGCACCGCGGGTATTCTTGACGAGCCTCCGACCAGCAGTACCTTGTCGATCTGGCCGGGAGTAAGACCCGCCTCGCTCATCGCGTCTCTCGAGGGGCCCATCGTCTTTTCAACCAGATCGGCGGTGAGCTCATCGAACTTGGCTCTCGTCAGCGTTATGTCAAGGTGCTTGGGGCCTGTTGCGTCGGCTGTGATAAAGGGCAGGTTCACGTTTGTGCTCGTCATGCCCGACAGCTCGATCTTGGCCTTCTCAGCCGCCTCTTTCAGTCTCTGGAGCGCCATTTTGTCCTCTCTGAGGTCAATGCCGTTCTCCTTCTTGAACTCGTCGGCGAGATAGTTCAGGACTTTTTCGTCAAAGTCGTCGCCGCCCAGACGGTTGTTTCCGCTTGTCGCCAGAACCTCGAACACGCCGTCGCCGATCTCGAGGATCGAAACGTCGAACGTGCCGCCGCCCAGGTCGTATACCATTATCTTCTGGTCAACGTCCTTCGCGAGACCGTATGCCAGCGACGCGGCCGTGGGCTCGTTGATGATCCTCTTTACGTCAAGGCCCGCGATCTTGCCCGCGTCCTTGGTGGCCTGTCTCTGAGAATCGCTGAAATACGCGGGGACCGTGATGACCGCCTGAGTTACCTTTTCGCCCAGATAGGCCTCGGCGTCGCTCTTGAGCTTTTGCAGGATCATCGCCGAGATCTCCTGCGGCGTGTACTGCTTGCCGTCGATCGTAACCTTTCTGTCGGTGCCCATGTCGCGCTTTATCGAGCTGATCGTCTTGTCGGGGTTGGTGATCGCCTGTCTCTTGGCGACCTGGCCCACAAGACGCTCACCGTCCTTTGTGAACGCCACTACCGACGGGGTCGTTCTCGCGCCTTCCGGATTGGGGATAACGGTGGGCTCGCCGCCCTCCATAACCGCCACGCACGAATTTGTTGTTCCTAAATCAATACCTATTATTTTACTCATAAATATTACCTCCTAACGTAGTGATTAGATATTAGCGAATAGTGATTAGAATCGGCTTTCGCTTTTTTATAATTTTCAGATTTTTGCCTCGCCGCTTGGGGATAATCAGCAAGCTTGCTTGCGGGTTCAAAGCGACCTTTGAAAATCGCTTGCGATTTTCA
>CANPWW010000027.1 GCA_947585115.1 uncultured Monoglobus sp. | reverse complement strand
GAAGTTGCCGCAGTCATAGAACGAGATACACTCGTCAACGCTGTAGCTCACCGAGCAGTGGTCGATTATTGATTCGCCCGCGCCTATGCCTCCGAAGCCGTCTCCCTCAATTTCGTGTTTGTATGTGGGTCTCAGCCTCAAATAACGGACTATGTCGCCCCCTTTCAGATCAAGAGGCGCGCTGGTTATCGTTATGCCGTCGCCGGGCGCGGTCTGGCCGAGGATAGTCACGTCCTCGATCCTTGTAATCGACTTGCTGAGGTTTATCGTTCCTCCCACGTCAAACACGACTATTCTGCCGGGCTCAGACACCGCGTCTCGGAACGAACCTTTGCCGCTGTCGTTTAAGTTGGTGACGTGGTACACCTCGGCGCCGCTTTTTCCGCGGCCGCCGGTGGAATATTTACCTCCGCCCTCGGCCCCGGGGAACGCGGTAAGAAGCGGAGCTGACGTGTATGGCAGAGCCAAAGGCCTGCAGCTGTCCGTGCTGTCCCACAGCATGGTTTTTATGTACTCGCCCTCCGCGTCGGCCGACATAGCTTTGCTCATCAGCACATCAAATCCATGCCCTTTGGACACTTCTGTCTTAAAGGTCTCAACAGCCGCGTCAAGCATAATATCATCCTTGTATTTTGCCATGACAACGGTGAACTCGGTTCCCTCGGGTATGTCGCTCATAACTCCTATTGTGATTCTTTTGCCGCTCACTTCCCAAATCTTAAAAGGCATATCATCCGTCGGCGCCGCGGTCGCGGGAGGTCTGGTCGCCCTCGGCGGAACCGTCGGAGGCACCGGAGTGGGCGTGGGTTTGGCCGTCGGTGTGGGTTTAGGCGTCGGCGTGGGTGTCGGAGGCGCGGACGTGCCTGTCGGCATCGTGGTCGTGTCGGGCGTCGCCTCGTAATAGAATTGCGCGTTTTTGAGCGAGTCGTTGCCGCTGCCTATCCCGATCGCTTCCCATTGTTCCTTTGTGCCTTGATAAAACACGTTTTTCGGCCTTTGAAAATAATTGAAAACATTATCATCGATCCTTGTCACGCTCGCGGGTATAATGATCGTGTTCATTGAAAAGTTAACGGCCTTTTTGGTTATCACGGCCGTTCCCTCGCCAAGCTCCACGGTGTCAAATGTATTCCCTCTGAAAACGGTTCCGGTGTCGGTCAAGCTTGCCGGGAGCCTGAGATTTTTTATAGCGGAACCCACAAAAGCGTTGGCGCCGAGCGTTGTGAACCCATCCGGAAGCTCAACATCGCTCACCGCGCAAAACGCGAAAGCCTCATCGCCTATGGTTTTAAGATTATTCATGCCCTTGACGGCAATTATTTTACTGCAGCCGTAAAACGAGCGGTAGCCGATGTTTTCGAGGGCGACGAACGCGACGAAATCGCTTATGGCCGCGCGGTAAAACGCGGTGGTTCCGATGTCGGTCACTCCGTCAAACCTTTCCGTCCGCTCCAGAGCGGCGCATGAGTAAAACGCGTTGTCATCTATCTTTTTGAGGTTCGTCGTTCCTGTGACCGATTTGAGCGACGCATTGTAGGCAAACGCGAATTCGCCGATCTCGCTCACGCTTTCGGGTATCGCATATTCCGCGTCGGTCCTGCCCGTCGGATATACGACCAGTACCGAGCCGTCTTTGTTAAAAAGCACACCGTTTTCGGACGAAAAGCACTCGCTGGCCGCCTCCGCATTTACGGCGGTAAGAGACGAAAGATTTGTGAACGCTCTGCTTGCTATAGTCTTAACGCTTGCGGGTATGGTGTACTCACTGCCCGTTTTTCCCGGCGGATAGCACACAAGCTCCGTTATATCCTTGTCGAACAAAACGCCGCCGACAGACGCGAAGCGCGTGTTTTCGGGCGAGACGCTTATCTCGGAAAGCGCCGAGCAGCTGCTAAAGGCAGTCGGGCTCAAGCTCTCCGTGCCCTTGGGGATTGTGAGCGACGCAAGACCGCTCTGCGTGAAAGCGTTATCGCCGATAACTGTCAGGCTGTCGGGCAGGGTTATGTCTTCCAGCGCGGCGCACATCCTGAAAGCCGAATCGCCTATCTCGGTCACTCCCTCGGGCAGGGCAGCCTTGCTGAGCTCGGCGCACTGCATAAACGCTCTGTAGCCGATCGTCTTTATCGAATCGGGGACTGTGACCTCTTTCAAGGCGTTATACTGCTCCGGATCCTTGAAAAGCTGACCGTCGATACCCGTCACGGTCATGCCGCCCAGCTCCGACGGAATGTTAAACTCGGCCGTGACGCTTCCCGAATATTCGTTGAGCGTTATCGTGCCGTCCGCGTTTTCGGTATAGGTCCAGCCGTCAGCTTTTCCGGTATCTCCCTCCGCCGCGAAGGCCGAGACGCACAGCGCCAAACTTAAAATCAGCGCCGACACAAAAATCAAACACATTTGTTTTAACTTCATACAATTTCCTCCTTTTTCTTTTTGTTAACATATTCTTTTTCAAAATAATTATATCGCAGAAATGAGCGAAAATTTTTTACGCCTATAGTGGTATTATCTACTTATTATTTATTATATAGCGATATTCATCTACTTGTCAATACAAATGTTGATAATTCTCTCAACTTTGCCCATAATAGTTGAAAATAGTCTATAATTTACTTGAGCTGGTGAACAATGATCGGAGAGAGATTATCAGAGCTGCGCAAGGACGCGGGCATGTCGCAGCAGGAGCTGGCGGATAT
Organism: uncultured Monoglobus sp.; assembly: GCA_947585115.1. Classification (GTDB taxonomy): domain Bacteria; phylum Bacillota; class Clostridia; order Monoglobales; family Monoglobaceae; genus Monoglobus. The sequence continues at coordinate 24,275 of CANPWW010000027.1, read as the reverse complement.
GCTTTCGCTGACGAAATATACAATTTCGTCATACGAGCGCGAAAAGACAATGCCCGGCGATGACATTAAAGTAGAATTGGCTAAAATATTTAACGTTTCTCTTGATTATCTGCTCGGTCTGATCGACGAGCCTATACCGTATAAGAGAAGCGATAAATATATCAAGCTCCCGGATACTCTGCCCGACAACGCCGTTGACGCCGTTAACACCGTTATCACCGCACTCAAGGAATATTACAAATAACTTGCCCAAACGCCAATTTTTGCCTCGCACATCGCCATAGGTGCGGATATTATCCACCCGTTTGCCAACGCAGTGATTAGCGATTAGTGAATAGCGAATGGGACGGGCGGCAGGTTGCCGCCCCTACAGGTTTAGCGTAATTTTTTCGGTTATGCCAATATGATATATTACCGGCACTCGTAGGGGCGGATATTATCCGCCCGTCTGCCGCGTCATCGGGAATGCGCCTAATACGTTATCTCTCCAAATTTCATCATAAGCCGCTTAATTTTGTCCGTCAATATTTTAGTCCAAGTGGGAACCGATCATGTCTAAGTGGGATTTTTTGTCCCCACGAGGAATTATATCACAAATATTTCTCTATGCACGCGACCTTGCGTAAGCCGCATACTTCTTTGCGTAACCTGCAAATTTGTTTTAAATTTATACAAATTCCCCTTTTCTTTTTTACAAAAGAATTATAACACAAAAATAAGCGAAAAATTTTTTCATGTAATTTTTAGGCCGTTTCGTGGAATTTTTAATTTAAAAATCGAGCGCCCAAACATTACGTTAAAACTATATCAATAAAAAAAGAACGCTGTCAAGCGTCCTTTGGCACGAGGCGCGCTGAAACGGGCGCCCCGCGACAGGGCGCCTTGCGTATTTATTGGGAAGATTTAATTTTTTTCTTATTTAAAGCTTATTTCTTTTGTTTTGGATAAAGGCTCTGCCGAGCTGAAATCGCTCCAGACAAAGGCTTTTATCGAGCCGATCTTCTGCGTCTGAGGCGGAATGTTGAACCCGAAAGAATAGTCATAATCGGGCGCGAAGTCGCCTCGCACGTAGTCGATATTCAGCAGTATGCCCTCCTCGTTGTATACCGCGACAAATACATAGTCCTTTGAGCTTTCGTTCTTCAGCTTTCTGAGCGTGACCTCCGCCTCAAAGCTGCCGTTTTCGGGTGGCGCCTCGAGTGCTTCGCCCGACTGCGTGAGTATTGACAGACCGCCTATCTCGTACGGATAATCAATATCGGGCGCCTCGGTCGGCTGAGTCTCGGGCGTCGCCGAGGGTATCGGCGATGATGTTTCATCAGGCTCATTTGTCGGTTCGGGCTCATTGCCGATATCCACTCGCTCATAGCTCGCGTTGCCGCTTGTGTCAACGGCGCAGATCACTATGGATCTATCCGTCTTTATAGTTCCGCCGGAAGCCGAAATCGGTTTTCTCTCTGTCAGGAAAAATTCATCCGTGCCATTGTCGGACCTGCCTATCTGTTTAAGTTCGACATCGGCATAATCAATTCTCGCGACGCCGATATTATCCGCGGCTGTCACCATTATTTCCGACGGTTCATTTTCGGACGCGGGTACTGTCACGTCAAAGTCGATCTCGGGCGGCTTGGTGTCAATTTGAGACGGTTTTGACAGCTCCTTCGACACAACCGTGTATTTTCCCTCGGAGTCTTCGATGAACAGCTTGTATGAGCCGGTATATTTTAAGCTATACGCGCCGTTTTCATCGGGCTTTACCTCAAGTCCGGAGTTTATGAAGCTGTCCATCAGCTTTGAGATCATATCATCGTATTGGGCGTTGCAATAGTCGGGCGGCAAAGATTCCGGCCATGAACCGGGCGGCAGCAGATAATCTTTTACGAGAGCGTAACGCTTTATCGTCTTTCCCTTGCCGCACTCCATATTCTTTATCGCGGCCGAGGCGATCGTATCCTTTGAATAATCTCCGAAATTCTTAAACTCAATATCCGCCATGGGGCGCTCTGTTTCTATCTCGTTTATGTCAACCCTCTCTATAAACTGCGGCGCTCCGCTCGTATTGGATATCCAGCCGCAGAATATGTATGTGCCGTTTAAACAAATATCAAGGTCAAACCTTATCTTATAGCTTCCGCCATACCATTCGGACTGTTTTGTTATCAAATTTTCTTTTTCTTTGTTGTCGGCGTAAACTTGATTTAAATTTGCGCCGCTTTCAAGATCGTCAACTCTGAGCCACGACGCTTTTATAAAACGATCCGCGGGGTAAGCGCCCGATGTCTGCGTTCCGCTGTCAAATACCGCCTGGAGCGTAAACGGGTGCATTGTGTAGACATAACCGAGGCTGCTGCCGTGCCTCACCGTGACAGAAAGGCTCGGCGCAACATCTTCCGCGAACGCGGGCGGCGCCGAGACGGAAAAGATCATAAGCGCCGCCAAAATTAAACCGATAAATTTTTTCATAATAAACCTCCTACTGTTTTTAATTTATTGTTCCGCATATTTTCAGACAGCATATCCCGCGCCGCGCCAATAATTTTACGAGGCGGTAAGTATGCGTCAAAAATCAGAAATAATTTATTTTTTCTAATTAATTACTTCAACCGGCGTGCTGCGTGTAGCTTCGCCCTTGTCGTTATACGCGACAACAGAGAAGTAATAAACATTTATTGGTACTTCTATAGTTTGATTTATACTGCCTCCCTCGAATTCCATCATTTTCTCATCTCTGTTATACAAAACGAGTTTTGTTATTTTTGTTCCGGGCTTCGGCGCCGCGGATATATTAAAATTAAGCATTCTGCCTGTTCCCGTAACTTCCAGACTGACATCAGGATTTGCGGGATATTCCTGCCGCATAGTCCAATCGTTGACATAGGCTTCGATCCATGTGTAGCCTTTCCACCTGCCGGTCGGCACAATGTCTGTTTCCTTGGCGCCGCCCATTCCGTTTTCCTCTTTCCAGTCCCGCGGAATTTCAAAGGTTCGGTATACAGGCTCATATTGCATTACGCCGCCGACTTCTTCGGCGCTGTCTATTATCTTGCCGGTACCGTATTTAACGTCATTGATAACTCTCGCGTCCGTTTCATCGCGCTTAGGGAGCGACGCGCCCACATGCTCGAGAAGCGTGCTAAATGTATCATACGCGCTCTCATACGGTATCTCATTAACCATAGGCACAGGCTCGGTCAAAAACACCATTCCCTTGTCGGAGTTTATTCTCACGCCTTTTGTATTGTCGTTTGTGACCTCGTCGCTGCCTTCCATAACATTTCCCGCAAAGTAGAAATATGACGGATGCTCCTTTGGTGAGGATGTGTCAAATATCCGTGTCCTTAAGCTGCTTTTGGTTCCGGGGCCGGGTTTGTAGTAATTGTTTACCCAGTTGACCTTTGTGTCTGAGCCGTAATATGTTCCGTCATAAGCTGTAGACTCGCCTCCGTACGCGGAATTGGTATTGCCCCATTGGTAGATTATATTGTTTCTTACATCTGTTCCTTGAAGCTGCCGATCAAGTCGAGGCGTTCTGCTGTCGTGGCTCGCCATCAGGTTATGATGATAGCTGGTGTTTGTTCCTCCCCAAATTCCGCCGTAGCCGTGGTTGCCTTTGATATGCACCGACTGCTTCAAGCTCTCGGAGCTTATGCAGTTTTGAACCGTCATATTGGCTCCGCCATAGAACGTAAGGCACTCGTCAACGCTGTAACTTACAGAGCAATGATCTATTATCGTATTATCCGATGCCCCGCCGAAACCGTCGATCTCCAATCTGCGAAAGTCGGTCGGTCTGACTCTGATATAACGGACTATACTGTCACCGCTCATTACAATATTCGCTCCTGTTATTGTGATTCCGTCACCCGGGGCTGTCTGGCCCAGTATGGTTACTCCGTATACGTTTCGGATCGTTGTCATCAGGTTTATTGTTCCGCCAACATCAAAAACAACTATTCTGCCGGGCTTGGAAACCGCGTCTCGGAACGAGCCCGGGCCCTCTTCTTCAAGATTTGTCACATGGTAAACCGATATGCTCGGAAATCCCCTCGCGCCTTTCGCGAACTTGCCCGCGCCCTCGGCCCCGGGGAACGCCGCGCCGTAGGCGACTTCAAATGTGGGCATAGGTGTCGGGCTTATATACGGCGTTAATGTGGGGTCCGGCGCCGGAGCGTCTGTGGGAGTCGGAAACATAGTCGGTGTGTTTGTCGGCTCCGGTTCGGGCGTTGTGCTCGGGGCGGGATCAGGTGTCGGGCCTGAACCGATTATGTACGGCTCCGCCAAAGGCTCACAGTCCGCTGTGTTATTCCACAGCATTATTTTTGAGCCGTAACTCGGCTTTCTGTCAAGCGGTATATTAAAGCTGTTCGCATTTTCGATCTTTCCGCTCCTTAACTGAACGCCGATCAAAATATCATCTTCATACTCGGCGGCAATCAATGTGTACTCGGTGCCCGACTGCGTATTCGTGTCCGGAGTTATCGTAACTCCCGCATCGGATACGCTGTCAATTCTCCATTTTAATTCGGTATCCGCCGCAAATACACCGCAGCACAAAAGAATAAGCATAATCAAAGTTGTAACAAAAAGTATTTTTTTCATAATCTCCTCCTTTAACCATACTAAACCACACGAAAACCTTGTGTTTCAAGTATAGCGCCTTGCGCTTTTTTGTCAACGGCTGTATCGTGAACTACCGTTTTATATCGTGAACTGCATATTTTGCAATACCTAAAGCGCAAAGATCGGATCGCCTTGCGGATTTGATATGCCTCTGATATATTTCTTTTGTAATTATATTACATAAGTAATCACTTGTCAATAATTATTTTTGTGATTTTTAAAATAAAAAGCGCCATACATTGAGATATTCGAAGGTAATTAATAACCCTTATATCTCAAGTATGGCACCTTGTATTTAATTTGTCAACCCGATTTGCAACATCGGTCGTATATCTGCAACATCGGTCAAATATTATCTTTGATCGACTGGTAATTTATGATTATCTATTATTTAATTCAGGATTGAGAATATCTCAACAGCTCCCCCAAGGGGGCGCCACGGGCGGCAGATTGCTGCCCCTACGGGTTTGATGCAATTCGTATGTATTACGGCAATACGATACATCACCGGCACCTGTAGGGGACGGCGCCCTCGACGTCCCACCGGGCGGATATTATCCGCCCGTTCGATAAATATGAACCTTATTTATGCGGCAGATTAATCACTGTCAGCGAATACGGCTTTAGGGTCGATGTGCCGCGCCTATCGAATTTTTCCGTTTTCGGCTTTATATTATCGGGGTTTTCAAAGGTGTTTTTCGCGGTCTGGCTGTCGGCGCAAAGAACCGTTATATCTCCCTCCGCCGCGGCGTTAAGCTCGGCGGTGATATTTAGCTCGACTTCGATTTCATTTTCGGTCGGATTGATAAGCTTTATTATCAAATCTCCGTTTTCGGTCAAAGAGGCCGCGGCGTAAACTCCATCGTCCGCCTCGCATTTGAGAGCGAAAGCTCCCATGTTTTCGGCGAATAATTTCTGCACGTAATAATTCGGAGTTTTGACGATTCTTTCGGCGTCGAACCAGATCATATTAGGCGCCCAATGACTGTGCGGCGGCCTTTTTGAAAACAGAGGCGCGTATGACGCCATGATAACGTTTTCCGCCCGCTCCAGTCCGCACAGAAACGCCGCCTCGGAAAGCGCCGATATCATATCGTTAAAGCGCGTCTCTCCTCCCGTCTCATAGGGCTTTGCCGCGTACTCGCCCAAATACACCGAAATTCCGTCGCGGCCCTCGTAAAAGTCCGCATTATCAAAAAACCATTCTTTTGTGTTGTAGTTATGCTCGTCCACGGCGAAGGCATAGGCGGGATTTTTCGCCGATTTTTCCTTGAGCCGCTTATGCGCCGCCTCGTAACGCTTGTCTCCCACCCGCGGACCCGCGGAAAATATCAAGTCGATCTTCGGATATTTTTCATGTATAGCTTTTTCAAAGGCCTCGTAGCGCTCAAACCATTGGTTATTTTCCGTCTGCCACTGCTCGTTGCCTATCGCGAGCATACGCAAATTAAACGGCTCGGGGTGCCCCATATCGCTCCGCAGCCTTCCCCATTTCGTGTCGACATCTCCGTTCGCGAACTCTATCAAATCGAGAGCGTCGCTCAAATATTCCGAAAACTCGGAGGTGTAATTCCCGTTTTTATCGTAAAGCGGCACGGTCTCGGAGGTGTTAAACTGGCACGCCATGCCCGCGTTGATAACCGGCAGCGGCTCGCAGCCCAGATATTCGCACAGCAAAAAATACTCGTAAAATCCTATGGCGAAGCTCTGGTTATATTCCGGCTCCTTAAAAGCCCAGCGGCTGAAATCCTGCTTTCTCCTGTGCGACGGGCCGACCGTATGTTTCCAGCGGTACGCGTTTTTGAGGTCATATCCCTCCACCGCGCAGCCGCCCGGAAACCTCAGGAATCCGGAGCGCAGCTCTTTCATCGCCTCGGCCATATCGCGCCTGAAAATCCCCAAAACCGCGTCGGACGGAATCAGCGACAGCATTTTTATATCGACGCTCCCGTCTTTTGAGAGATCGGGAAACCACAGCCGCAAACGGCAGTCTGCCGCCCCGCTCTCAGCCTTGAGCACACCCGCTCCGTTTTCGCTGATAAGGCAGCGCGCCGAAACTTTGCCGCCCGAAACTGCCTCAAGGATTATTCTGCCCGAATATCCGCGCGTGTCCGCGGTAAGCGCCGCGTTATACTCTGCGCCGCGTTTCAGCGCGAATCCGCCGAACGCCGAATTAATTGCCGCCGCGCCGTCCTTTCCGCCGCGCAGCCGCATGAAATAAAAACCGTCCTCGTCTTTGAGATATTCGGCCGAGCCGCGCGTGATCTCCCAGCCGAACCCCGGCTCGGGCGCGGAGCCCGACAAACGCTCGCGCGTTTTTCCGCTTTCGTCGGTATAAAACTCAAAATCGGGCGTGATATGCCCGAACGAGCGGTTCTCGACCAGCTCCGCCGAAAGTCCGCCGTCGGCGGCGCAGCTTATGTCCTCAAAAAACAGGCCTATCATGCTCGGATTGATTTTCGCGGTTTTTTCCGCTGTGATCTTAAATTTCATAATATTACCTCGATTCGCAAAAGGCTCCCCAAAAGGGGAGCCTTAAACATTTTAATTCATTATCTGCCGAGGCTGTTGTAAAGACCGTAGAGCATCTTTGCGGCCTCCGCTCTGGTGGCGGGATTTCCGGGATTGAAGTTGCCCTGATCGTCGCCGCTCGCTATTCCGCTGTTGAACAGATACGAAACCGCGTCTACCGCGTAGTCGGATATGCTGCCCGAATCGGGGAACTGATGCGCCTCTGTCGCGGGTGAACCCTGAGTTCTGTAGATTATAACGGCTATATCCTGACGGGTGATGTCATCGCCAACGCCGAATGTTCCGTCGGGACGGCCCGTGATGATTCCGTTCTGAACCGCCGCCGCGATATAGGGCGTGTACCAGTCTCCCATATCATCGCTGAAATCGGTGGACGCGCTCTGGTCGATCGAATAGCCCATAACGCCCACGATCATCTTTGCGAACTGCTCGCGGGTTACGTGGCTCTGAGGCTCGAATCTGCCGTCGCCCATGCCGTTTATGATTCCCAGACTGCTGAGCGCGTTGATCGAGGGAACAGCCCACTCAACGTCCGCCAGATCCACGAACGCCGACGACTGGATTCCGCCGGTCTGATTCTCTGTTGGAACTGCCGTGGCGCTTGTTCCGTTACCCAGCACGTTGCCATAGTACGGATTGTTGTAATTTGTGCTGCCGCTTGAGCCGCTGCCGCCATAGGTGGTGCCGGTGTAGCCGCTGTTTCCGTATACGAAGTTCGCCGAGATCAGCATAACGCCGTTTACAACGTAGTTCTCAATATTCGCCGCGCTGATCGACAGCGTGCTGCCGCTCAGGCTTACGTTTCTGTTATTGATCCTAACGTTGCTCAGAGTATAGCCTGTCGTTGAGCTGAATTTGAGCGTCAAAGCATATCCGTATTCTATGTTCGTGAAGTAATCGCTCGCGTTGGCCGTCGCGCCGTTTACTGTGGCTTCCAGCGCGCCCTGGAACACGATTCTTCCGCCGCGGCTCACGTTGACCTGTATCTCATAGGTGCCGTCCTGATTATTTCCGCCCATTCGCTCGATCAGGTCGTCGATTTGATCGGTTACCTCGTCAAGCTCGCTCTGGATAGAAGTGACATCGTTTCTGGCGTATTCGGTCACATTGTCGTCTCTGATGAGATTGTTGAAAAGCGTGTACTCGTCTTTAAGACCGACAAGCAGTTCCTTCGCTTCGCTGATCAGGCTTCTCATCTCTCTGACATCCGCCGCGTCATACGCCGACGAGTTGTTGACATATCTAGACGTGTATGTATTAAGGTTCGCCGTAACTTCGTTATACTGATTCTGAGCGCTTCTGTAAAGCTGCTGGTCGTTCATCTGCGCGGTTTCGGCGCAGATAACTATATCCGACGCGGGCATTTCGATATAATCGTTAACGCTTTCCACGGTGCTTGATGTAATGTCATACGTCAGGTCGGTATTGTACTTATAATATAACCTTGTGTAATTATAGCCTCTTGTGGCGCGGGCTTTGATCCTTACTCTCGCGCCCTTTAACGCCGAGTTAGCCGTTACTGAATTTACATATGTCTTTATCGTTGAAAAACTGTTGGGCTCAACCGAGATATTGAATCTGGTGCTTGCCGTCGCTGTGGCGGTGGGCACGGGCGCAGCGGTCGCGTTCGGATCGGCCGTGGCGTCGGGAGTTGATGTCGCATCGGGCTCCGCCGTCGCGCCGGGATCCTTGGTTGCGTCGGGTTCCGCCGTTACATCGGGCGCATCCGTAACATCGGGCTCCTCTGTAACCTCAGGCGTTGCCTCAGTGCCGGGTGTTTCGGTCGGCGCGGACGTCGCCTCGGTGTCAGCGTCATCCGCGGCTGCCGTGAGCGCGCCCGTATCATTAGCGCTTGTTGCGCCGACAACGATCGGAAGCGTTGAAAGCACCATGCAAAGCGCCACAAACAGCGCCAGGTTCTTCAAATATTTCATTTTCATTCCTCCATAATATAAAAATTTATCGTATGTTTTATTTTCATACTTTTATGTTTTACCATACTTTTTGTAATAAGTCAAGCGATTTTGAAAATTGTTAAAATTTGTTACCTAAAAGAAACAATTGTCATTTTTAGCCGAACGCTCCCGTGATAATACGTATTATATCGTTCCATGTGGCGTACAGCATAAGACCCATCAAAAGCACAAATCCCGCGAAGTGGACATATCCCTCCTTGTCTCTCGGCACGGGCTTTCTGAAAATTATCTCGATCAGCACAAACAGGATTCTGCCTCCGTCCAGCGCGGGCAGCGGCAGCAGGTTCATAACGCCGATGTTGACCGCCAAAAATCCCGCGAAAAATATAAAGTCCATAAATCCCGAACGGGCGACCGTGCTCATGGCGGACACCACGCCCACGGGACCCGACAGGTCGGAAACTCCGGCCTCGCCCTTAAACAGCATGCCCAGCGACACAAACACCAGCTTCACCATCCAGACAGTCTGGAAAAAGCTCTCGTGCAGCACGGTCAAAACATTGACCGGGTTCTGCTTGATTGTGAATCCCACCAGATAATAAGGGCTGCCGTCCTCGAGAGTCGTTTGCATCGGAGTGAATTTTTCGGTGTGTTTTTCCCCGCCGCGCTTAAACTCAAGCTCGCACTCTCCGCTGCCGCTGTACATTCCCAGCTCAAACGAGAGGTCGCGCCTGATGTTGACGCGCGTGCCGTTTATGCCCACTACCCTGTCGCCCGGCTGCAGGAACCGCGCCGCGTCGCTCTCGGGCTCCACGCTCTCGATCGTGGTGGACGGCACAAATCCGTTTTGGCACGACGAGCTTGTGACGATTATCGTGACTATCACAAAGCCCAGCAGCAGGTTCATGGCGGCGCCCGCCGCCAGGACTATCATCCTCTGCCACGGCTTTTTGTTGTTAAAGGCGCGCGGATCGTCGTTTTCCTCGTCCTCGCCCTCCATCGCGCAGAATCCGCCCATCGGGACAGCCCTGATCGAATAAAGCGTCTCTTTTCCCTGCTTTTTGTATATGGCGGAGCCCATGCCGATAGCGAACTCGTTGACCTTTACTCCGAAGATCCTCGCCGCGATAAAGTGCCCGAACTCGTGGACAAAAATTATCACGCCGAAAACAACTATCGCCGCCAGTATGGTTAAAACTGTTGACATATTTTTCGCACCTCTCTATTTGTCTCTATTATATCCTCAATGCTCGGATCGTCTTTCGGCTCGATCATATCCATGGCCTTTTCCACAAAATCGGCTATCTCGGTGAACCCGATATCGCCTCTTAAAAATTTCGCCACCGCCGCCTCGTTGGCGGCGTTCATGATCGTCGGCATCGTGCCGCCTTCCGCTCCCGCGCGGATCGCCAGATCAAGGCACCTGAACGTCTTTCTGTCGGGCTCAAAAAATGTCATCCTGCCCAGATCCTTAAATGAGACCTCTCTGTCGGGCGAGGGCAGACGCTCGGGATAAGTGAAAGCGTACTGTATCGGATGCTTCATCGAGGGCAGCGACAGCTGCGCTATTATGCTCTTGTCCACAAACTCGACCATCGAGTGTATTATGCTCTCGCGGTGGATGACCACCTCTATATCGTCGATTCCCACGCCGAACAGCCACTTTGCCTCAAGCACCTCAAGACCCTTGTTCATCATGGTTGCGCTGTCTATCGTTATTTTTGCGCCCATGTTCCAGTTGGGATGCTTGAGCGCGTCGGATTTTTTGACGCGTCTGAGCTCATCGGCCGTCATGCCGAAAAACGGGCCGCCGCTGGCGGTGAGCAGGATCTTTTTGATCTCGGAGCGTGCGCCGCCACGAAGACTCTGGAAAATGGCGGAATGCTCGCTGTCGACCGGCAGCAGGCGCGCTCCGTGTTCACTGATCTCGTCCATAAACAGGCCGCCCGCGGTGACAAGCGTCTCTTTATTGGCGAGGGCTATGTCCTTGCCGCGTCTTATCGCCTCTATAGTGGGGACCAGCCCCGCGAAGCCGACGATCGCCGAAAGCACCATATCGGCCCCGCTCTCCGCCGCGGCCTCGATCAGACCCTCGTCTCCCGCCAAAACCCTGATGTCGGTGTCGGCCAGTCTGACCTTGAGCTCGGCTGCCGCCTTTTCATCATGGAGCGCCGCGACTTTCGGCTTATACTTCCGCGCCTGCTTTTCGATAAGATCGACGTTGCGCTCCGCCGCGACCGCGGTTATCTCTATGTCCTTGATGCCGCGGAGATCGTCCGCCACCTCAAGGGCCTGAGTGCCGATCGAGCCGGTCGAGCCCAATACCGCGACCTTGAGCGGCGCGCCGCATTTGTTTGTCTTATTCATTATATATACACTCCAAAAATAAATTCCAAAAATCAAACGGCAAAACGGTTCGGACAAATCCCCCGCTTTGCCGCAGCTGTACGTTTTAAAAAAACATGTTTATCTGAGAGGCAAACAGATATATCACCGGCGCCACCAGCACAATGCTGTCGCATCTGTCGAGCATTCCCCCGTGGCCCGGGAAAAGATTTCCGAAATCTTTGATCCCAAACTGCCTCTTTATAAGCGACGCCGTCAGATCTCCCACCTGAGCCGCCAGCGCCGAGATAAGACCCAGCGCGAAGGTCAGAGCGCAGCCCATTTCGGCGTTAATGATATCCGCGAAAAACAGATTGATTATCAACGCGAACAGCAGAAAGCTCAGGCCGCAGACTATCGTGCCTCCGACAGCTCCCTCCACGGTCTTTTTGGGACTGATCTCGGGGCACAGCTTGTGCCGCCCGAGCAATTTTCCCGAAAAAAACGCTCCGCTGTCGGTCATGAAAGAGCCCACGAAAACCAGCCATGCCAGCACTTTTCCGAATTCGAGCTGTCTGATAAACAGCACGTTTGAAAGCAGAAACGGGATATATATCAGACCCATGATCAGCATCGCTATATCCGTTATCCTGATCCTTTTGTGGCTGAAAAGCATCATCAGAAACAGAATAAGCAGATACAAAAACGCGCATGTCATGATCATTATCGGTTCCAAAAACGCGCAGAACGGCAAAGCGGCCGTTCCGATAAATCCGACTATGCACAGCGGCATTTGCCGCCTGAGAAGCCCCACGGCTCCGTAATACTCAAATGTGCCGATAAGAGAACACAAAATCGCCGCCGCCAGCATGACCCACACCGGCGCCAGCAAAATTATGATTATGACCGGGATCCCGACCGCAGCGGTCAAAACCCTCAGCTTCAGGCTCGGTTTTGATTTAGATTTTGATTCGGATGCCATCCGAGAGCTCCCCCAATGCTTTCATTTTTCGCTTATCTTAGACATTTCCGAAACGCCTGTCGCGGCTTTGGAAATCAATAATCGCCCGCTCCATATCCTTCTCCTTAAAATCGGGCCAGCATATGTCGCTGTACCAGAACTCGGCGTACGCCGCCTGCCACAGCAGGAAATTCGACAGCCGCTTCTCGCCGCTGGGACGTATGATCAGATCCACCTCGGGCAGATCCGCGGTGTACATCAGCCCGCCGAGATATTTTTCGTCGATATCCCCGGGACTTATTTTTCCGCTTTTCACATCCTCTGCCGCCAGACGCGCGGCCCGCGCGATCTCGCTTCTGCCGCCGTAGTTTAAGGCAATGTTAAGCACCATGCCGTCGCCGCTCGCGGTGACTTCCTCGGCATGGACGATCGCTTTTTTGATCTTGTCGGAAAGAGGCGCCGTGTCTCCGCTGATCTTCAGCTTCATATTGCGGTTTTTGAACTTTTCCTCAACGGTCAGCAAATAGCCGTAGAGCAGATCCATCAGCGCGTCTATCTCGCTTTGGGGCCTGCTCCAGTTCTCGGTGGAAAAAGCGTACACCGTCAGCGCCTTGACGCCGATCGAGCCGCAGTAGTCGCATATCGCCTCTAAGTTATCGGCGCCGGCCTTGTGGCCCACGCTGCGCGGCAGGCCCTTGCGCCTCGCCCAGCGTCCGTTGCCGTCCATTATCACGCCTATATGCGCCGGAACGCGGCTGAGATCAAGCCCGGCCCGCTCCGGCTCTTTGGCGCTTTTTCGAAAGAGTTTCATAAATATTTACTATACTTCGGCGATCTCTGTTTCTTTTTCCTTGACGATCTCGTCGATCTTTTTAACAAACTTGTTGGTAAGCTTCTGGATATCGTCCTCAAGGTCGGCCAGACCGTCCTCGGTTACCTCTCCGGCCTTTTTCTGCTTTTTAAAGCGCTCTATCGCGTCGCGTCTCACGCCGCGGACGGCCACCTTGGCCTCCTCGCCGCGCTTCGACACCTGCTTTACCAGCTCTTTTCTTCTCTCGCCGTCAAGAGGCGGGAACACCAGACGGATAACCTTGCCGTCGTTGTTGGGGTGAATACCGATATCGGAGGCGTTGATCGCGCGCTCGATCGCCTTGAGCAGCGTGGCGTCCCATGGCTGGATTATTATCATTCTCGCCTCGGGGACCGATATGGTGCCCACCTGCGCCAGCGGCGTGGGAGCGCCGTAATACTCAACGGTCACCTTGTCGAGTATCGCGGGATTCGCTCTGCCCGCGCGGATACGCGACAAATCTCTTTCCAAAGCCTCGATGGCCTTTCCCATTCTTCTTTCGGATTCCTGCATAACAATCTTCCTTTCTTTTTTTATTTCCTGATTTTTATATCACTGTGTATTTTCGGGCTTTACGACACGATCGTGCCGATATTGTCGCCGCAAAGCACGTTCACTATGTTCTCGGGGTTATCAAGGCCGAACACCAGCAGCGGGATGTTGTTGTCCATGCACAGAGTGGCCGCGGTCGTATCCATAACGCCCAATCCCTTGTTGAGCACATCCATAAACGTCAGCTTGTCAAACTTCTTGGCATTCGGATTAATATTCGGGTCGCTGTCATACACGCCGTCGATCTTCTTGGCGAGAAGTATGACCTCGGCTCCGATCTCGGCCGCGCGGAGCGCCGCCGCCGTGTCCGTCGAGAAGAACGGGTTTCCGGTGCCGCAGCCGAATATCACGACCCTGCCGCGGGTCAGATGAGCGCCCGCGCGGAGCCTTATGTACGGCTCGGCAATCTGCCGCATCTCGATCGCGGTCTGGACCCTGGCCTCAACTCCGAGCCTCTCGAGCGCGTCGAGCATGGCCAAACAGTTTATCACCGTCGCCAGCATGCCCATATGATCGGCTCTCGAACGGTCCATTCCCTCGCCGTCGCGGCCCCTCCAGAAGTTGCCGCCGCCTATCACGATACCGATCTCGCAACCCATGTCGTGACAGCGCTTGATCTGCTTTGCTATGGACTCGATCGTCTCGTGGTCAAGCCCGAATCCGTTGTGTCCCGACATGGCCTCGCCGCTGATCTTGATCATTATCCTCTTATACTTAGGTGTCATATCCGTTCTCCTTTCGGGATATATTAAATCGGACGCCAATAATTAATTGTCGTCCATATTCATTTCATCGTCATTTCTGCTTCTTGAAGCGTTTGAAGCGCTCGAATTATCCGCGTCATCGTCGCCGCTCTCGGAATCTCCGACAAAGCTGTCCTCGTCATTGAGGTAGTTGTCGTAGCTGTAACTTCTCGACGAAGAGCCGCTTGATGATGAGCCGCTCTTTTTCTTGTAGCTCTCAAGCTCCGACTCCACAACGTCCAGCTGATCCTGCAGCAGCTTGGCGTCGCTCTTGAGCTTAACGTTTTCTTCGGTCAGGGTCCGCACCTGCTCGTCTCTCTGCTCGATCGGGTTCACTATCATATTGAACGACAGCACAAACGCCGCCAAAAACAGTGAAATATTAAGCAGAATAATGCCTATGACAAGCATCGGCCTGCTGCCCCTCTCGGGTCTTTTTTTATACCCGTAATTCTGATTATCGGAATAATTATTGCTCATTTGTTTTTCCTTTCATAATCGTTTTCGATCATATTTTCGTTTTTATCAACGCGGCCGACTCCGCCTATTTCATGAGCCACTGGCCGAAAGCGCCCAGATTCAGCACTCCGGTCACGAGCAGCGTCATGATCGCTCCGCTCGTCATGATCCCCAGCAGCACCGCCGGCAGCGCGTATTTCGCTCTCATGTCCAAAAGTCCCGCTATCATCGAGCCGGTCCACGCGCCCGTTGTCGGAAACGGGATCGAAACAAACACGTATATCGCCACGGCTGCGGCACCCGCGCTTTTTCGGGATATATCGCCCGCCTTGCGGTGGGTCCTGTTTTCGAGCCACCGCGCGAATCTGCCCAGAAGCTTGGTTTTCTTGAGCCATTTGATAAGCGGCCTGAACGCTATAAGTATAAACGGCACGGGCAAAAAGTTCCCGATTATCGAAATGCCGTATATTTTTAATATATTCACAAATGTCTGATCTACCTGCGACAGGCCGTATATCATCGAGCCTCTGATCTCCGACACAGGCATGACCGACAGCAAAAACGTCGTTAAATACGTTGTCAGTGTTTCCGTCATTCTGTTCCTCCGTGGTTTTTCAAACAAACCGCGTTTATGTAAACACTGATTAAATAGGGTGTGTCGATTGCGCCGCCGCAAGCGGCGCGCCAAGCCGAAAGGCGTTATTTATTCAGTGTTTACTTACGTGATTCATTACATTAAATATTATTATACCATGAAAAACGCTCCATAGCAAGATATTTTATGTAAACAATTATTGAATTTTTGAAAATCCCGTCTTTTTATCTGCGCGGACCGCGCGGAGGCCGCCTCGAAGGCGAGTTCCTGCGGCGCCTTTCGGCGATTTTTATGTTCTTTCTGATGTTTACTATCATGTACGCGATAAAAAGAATCAGCGCGATAAGCAGCACAATTATCAGTATCCTGATAAACAGAATGCTCCACAGGAAGCTGAAGAACTGCATCAAAAATCCCAGCGGATGACGCTTTACTCCCGCGTCGGCGATGAGCCGTCCGCTGCCCACGACCTTGCCTTGGTACATGACCTCGACCGTGCCTATCTCGTCGCCCTGGTTCACGGGAGCCACCAGATATTCGGGGATCCTCGGCTCAACGCTCAGCTCGTCCTCGTTGGCGTCCTGGGGTATAGTGACGAGAATGTCGCCGTCGGTCGAGAGCGTCGTGTGGTCGGAGCCGGAGCCGAAACGCACCCTTATCTCGCTGACCATGTCGCCTTTTGTGACGGCGGTCACGGCCTTATAGTTGTCAAGCGCGTATTTCAGCAAATTTCTTGAGTCAAAATGCCGATCGTCCTCATCGGCGCCGTTCATAACCACGCCGATGACCTCAAGCGCGCCCTTTTGTCCGGCGGAAACCAGACAGTAGCCCGCCTCGGATGTGTGTCCGGTCTTTACGCCTATGGCGTTTTCGTAATAATAATTCGGGTATTTCAGGGTGGACAAAAGTCCGTTTGTGCTGATAAATGTCCTTTGGGTCGTTTTGTCGGTGGCCGGTATAATAACCCTCGGCATCGCGGCCAGCTCGCGGAAAGTGTTGTTTTTCATAGCCTCAAGGGTAAGCGTCGCCAGATCGGCGGCGGTGGTGTAATGCTCGGGATCGTGGAGGCCGTGAGCATTGACAAAATGCGTGCCGCTCATACCGAGCTCGGCGGCTCGGTCGTTCATGCGCTGCACAAAAGTCGGAATATCACCGCACACGATTATGGCGAGCGCCTGCGCCGCGTCGTTTCCCGACTCGACCATAAGGCCCTGGAGCAGCTGTTCAACCGTGATCGTCTCGCCCTCCTTGAGCAGCATACTCGAACCGTCGGGCGGAAGGTCTGCCAGCATTTCGGGCATAACCAGAAAAGCCGCGTGAAGATTGAGCTCGCCCCTGTCTATCGCCTCAAGGATCAGCAGCGCCGTCATGATCTTGGTGGTGCTGGCGGGATATACCCGCTTGTCCTTCTCCTGCTCGAACATGACCTCGCCGTTTGTCGCGTTTATCAGCACCGCGGTCTGATTCGCGTCCATAACGGGGCGTCCGTTTTCGTCAACTCTCGGGTCGCGCGTGGGAGAGGGCTCCGGCTCATCCTCGTCCTCGCTGTCCTCGGCGGTATTGTCCGCGTTCTTTTTCGGAGACTTTGTAGCCGAAGGCCTGTCCCCGGATTCCGAATCGGCATCGGACGACGAGCTTTTGCCGCGTATCGTGCCGCGCTCGTCGTTCCTCGCGGAGCCGTTATCCTCCGCTGTTTCGCTGTCTTCATCGGCGCCGTCCTCCGCCGCGCTTTCGGTGTCCGACTGCGAGGTCTCGTCATCCGGCGCCGCCAAAACGCTTATCGGAGCCGCGCAAAGCGACGCGCACATCAAAAACACGGTCAGCGCCGATAAAAATCTTTTTATAATATTATCCGAAAAAATACTTCTCACTTCGAAAGCCTCTCCTTTCTCTCCCTCTCGGCTTGAGAAAGCCTTATGTAATTTGGAACAAGCTCGCCGCAGCTTATCGTCTCTCCGCGCCTAAGCATCTCGCCGGCGAGGAACGCCACAGACGCCGCCGAATTAAGTAGCGCGTTAGGCGGGGCGAAGCTCGCCCGATCTCCCATTCGCGATTCGATCTCGGCGCGGTAGGGAAAAACTCCGTCGCCGAGAAACAGCGCCTTTTTTCCCTCAAGCTCATCAAGCAGATCTTTAAGCGCCAGCGCCCTGTCGTCCGTAAGGCGCCTTAAACTTCCGTCCCCCGAAAACAGCGCGTTATACACCTGGTTTCGGCGCGCGTCCATGATCGGGCAGATCACTCCGCCGAAATAACGCGCGTTGTTCGCCAGCGCCTCAAGCGTCGACACTGCGGCGCAGACCGCGCCCGAGCCGCGCGCCATGGCTTTTACCGCGGCTGTCCCGATCCTGACTCCGGTAAAAGAGCCCGGGCCGGCGGCCGCCGCGTAGCAGTCGATATCCGACGACGCGATATCCAGATGCCCAAGCATTTGCTCGATCAGCGGCATTATCTTCTGAGAGTGAGTTTTGCCGCTGTTTATCGTAAACTCACCGATTATTTTCTCACCGTCGTACACGGCCGCCGAAGCGGGCATACAACAGGTGTCAATTCCGAGCGTCAGCATATTTTTATCTCCCTGAAATTCTCTCCCATAGCGGGATCTTTGGAAATCTCGACGCGGACCGCTCCCTCGGGAAGCATGTCCGCTATGTTGTCCGCCCACTCGATCACGCATACTCCGTCCCCGAACAGGTACTCGTCGATCCACAGACGAGTCTCGTCGTCGGGATCCTCTATTCTATATACGTCGAAATGATAGACGGGAACGCTCCCGTCGTAATGATTGACAAGAGTGTAGGTAGGGCTCGTGACGGACGCCGCGCCGAAACGGGCGGCTATGCCCTTTACAAAAGCCGTCTTTCCGGCGCCCAAAGGGCCGGTCAAAGCCACAACCGAGCCGGGGCCAAGCCGCTCGGCAAACCGCAGAGCGACGCTTTCGGTCTCCTCCGGAGAGGCGGATCTGAATATTTCCATATGATAATTTACCTCTGTACAAAAATTTACCGTTTTTATATATTATATTTGCAATACGCGATAAAGTCAATAAGAAACTATTGAATATTTTAAAAAAATGAATTATAATATTGCTGTTGACAAAATTCGAAATCCGCCGCTAAGGTTGCGGCGGCCGAGGAGGTTAGATCATGAAAAGAGTCGATAAGGAAAACTATTATCTCGACATCGCCGAGACCGTGATAGAGCGCGGCACCTGCCTGCGCCGCAACTTCGGCGCGATCGTGGTGCGCAACGACGAGATCATATCCACCGGCTACACCGGAGCGCCGAGAGGACGGGAAAACTGCTCCGACCTGGGCTACTGCATGAGAGAAAAACTGGGCATCCCCCGCGGCGAGAGATACGAACTGTGCCGCAGCGTGCACGCCGAGGCGAACTGCGTGATAAGCGCCGCCAGACGCGACACCATCGGAGGCACCCTGTATCTTGTGGGCAAGGACGCAAAAACGGGCGAGCTGGTCGAAAACGCCAACTGCTGCGCCATGTGCAAACGGCTGGTTATCAACTCGGGCATCGAGAAAGTCGTCGTGCGGCGCACACCAACGGAGTACGAGGTCATACCGGTCAAAAGCTGGATCGAGAACGACGAGACTCTTGAGGGAGTTTTGGGATATTAAAATCTGAATCAATAAAAAACGGAGGATACTATGAACTGGACCAAAGCGCAGACGGACGTTATCGAATACGACGGGGAAAAAAATATTCTGGTGTCCGCGGCGGCGGGCAGCGGAAAGACAGCCGTGCTGGTCGAGCGGGTAATACGCAGGATACTCGATGAAAAAGATCCGCTTTCGGTGGACGAGATCCTTGTGCTCACCTTTACAAACCCCGCCGCCGCGGAGATGAAAAGCAAAATATCCGCCGCAATAGAGGAACGGCTCCGAGAGGACCCGACCAACAAGCATCTGGCGGCGCAGATCATGAAGCTGGGCGCGGCCGACATTTCGACGATCCACGCTTTCGCGAAAAAAATCCTGACAAACAATATACATAAAACAAATCTTCCGGCGGGCTTTTCGGTCATGGACGGCAGCGAAGGCGATATTCTGCTCGGTGAGACTCTTGACGACTGTCTTGAACGCTACTACGCCCGCATCGACAAGCTGACATCTTTTTCGGACCTCACGCTCGGGCACGGCGGCATCAAAAACGATAACGACCTGCGCGACATTATAACCACCCTGCGCAAGTACGCCCGCACGCTGGCAAGCCCCGAAAAATGGCTGAACCGCTCGGTGAATATGTACAAGCGCGTGTATAAGACCGGCTCGATAAACGGCACCCCGTGGGATGACGCTTACAAAAACGGAATACGCGAGATAATCGACGACTGCGTCCAAATGTACCGTGTCGCGCTCGATATTCTTGAAAACGCTTTCCCGGAGGGGCACAGGATAACAGCGTTTTACGTCGACGAGGCATCGAGATTTGCGGAGCTTAAGGAATTTGACACGGTCGACGAGTTTTTCGACAAAAAAAGCCGCATGAAATTTAAAACGATGGTGACCATCCGAGATGCCGAAAAGACCGACCCGTATCTCGCTGCGGCCAACAAATCCGCCTCCGATATACGCAAAATGATAAAAAAGCTATTCAACGAGCATGCGCTGCTGAAATTCGGCAGCGAGGAAGCTGCGGTAAAGACTATCTCCGGACTTTGGCCGCGCATGAGAACGCTTAAAAACATCACGCTGATGCTGATGCGCAGGTACCGCCGCCTTAAATTAAAGCGCGGGGTTCTGGATTTCGGCGATCTTGAGCATTATCTGATCGAGCTGATCATGAACCGCGACGGAACGCCCAAAGAGTTCTGCGCAACGCTTGGCGGCAGATACAAGGAAATATACGTTGACGAGTACCAGGACACCAACAATATCCAGGACACTCTTTTCCGCCTGCTGTCGGGCGGCAGGGGCAACATCTTTATGGTGGGCGATATCAAGCAGAGCATTTATCGCTTCCGCGCCGCCTCGCCCGCGCTGTTTATTGAAAAATACGAAAGCTACCTAAACTGCGGAGACGGAGAACTGCGCGTGCTGTCTGACAATTTCCGCAGCCGCGAATCGGTGATAAAACCGGTGAACGAGCTTTTTGAAAATATCATGTACAAAAAAACCGCGGGCATCGACTATAACGAAAGCGAAAAGCTGAAAGCGGGCGCGGAATATCCCGAGCCCGACGATGAAAACGCTTACGCCGCGGAAATTATCATGACCGACGTTAAGGTCAGAAACGCCGAAAACAATCGGCTCGTGGTATCACCCGCAAAGACTGAGCTGGAGGCGGAATCAATCGCGGCCCGCATCGTCAGACTGGTATATGATGAAAAGCTGCCGATATACGACCGCTCTCTCGGAACAACGCGCCCCGTTGAGTTCGGCGATATCGCCGTGCTGATGAGAAGCAGAAAGAGTGTGGCGCCCGTTTACGAAAAAGTGTTCCGAGAGTACGGTATTCCGACCGTTTCGGAAACGGGCGGTTTTCTGGCGTCGATCGAGATAGGGACCGTGCTGGCGTTTTTAAACATAATCGATAACCCGATACAGGATATACCGCTGCTGACGGTTATGCGCAGCCCGATATTCGGTTTCACAGCCGACGAGCTGGCGGAAATACGCGCAAACAGCAAGGGCGGCAGCTTTTATGACGCGGTGCGCAAGGCGAAAGACGATCCCAAAGCAGCCGGGTTTTTGAGAACCCTTGACGGGCTCAGAGACTGCTCGGCATACATGGGCATAAACGAGCTGATATATAAAATATGCTTCGAGCTTGACTATATCACGATCGCGGAGGGCATGAAAGGCGGCGCGGTCAGACGCGCCAATCTGGAACTGCTGCTCAAAACGGCCGCCGACTTTGAGAGCAAGGGTCTCAGCGGTCTGTTTGAGTTTATGAAATATCTGGACAAAACAGCCGAGAAAGGCGAGCTTAAACAGGCGCTGACCGTCGGCGAAAACGGTTCCGCGGCGCTGATAACCACGATACACAAATCAAAGGGCCTTGAATATCCGGTAGTAATTTTGGTTGACACCGCTCATAAATCAAAAGGCAAAAATCTGCTTTCATTCAGCGAAAATCTGGGCATCGGGCTGCCGTATGTGGATGTTGAGCGGAGACTGAGATACGCGTCGTTTCCCAACACCCTGATAAAGTATTATAACGCCAAAGAGGAAAACGCCGAGGAAATGCGCCTGCTCTATGTGGCGCTGACGCGGGCCAAGGAAAAGCTGATAATTTCATGCACCAACGGCGGACAGTCCAATAACTGGATAAACCCGATCATTGACCGCGGCGGGCGCGTCATGCGGCACCAGATCGAGGCGACAACCGTGTTCCGCGACTGGATAGTTTTCGGATTTATGAACAACATAAATCTTGGGAACATGCGTAACCTGATGGTCACTGATGTATCGGACGCCCGATTGAGCGGTGACGCGCCTGTCAAAATGACATACATACCGGTAGACAGAGTGAAAAAAACCAAAGACGAAAAGGCCGAGATCAAAGAGCTGGCGCGGCCCGAGGCGGCGCCCGTTATCGACCCCGAAAAGCTCAGACAAATACTCGACTATAAATACCCCCGCGAAGAGCTGACAAGGATACCGCTCAAGCTGACGGTGAGCGAGCTGAAAAACAGGCTTCGCGAGAGCGCGGTCGAAGAAGAATGGGAATACACGCCGCGGCTGATGAGCGCGGCGGACAGAACGTTCCATTCGGCGGGCGAGGGAGACGCGGCCGAGATCGGAACCATAACTCATTTCGCGCTCCAGCACATCGACCCTAAAAGGACAAACACACCCGGGGAAACCGAGGCGCAGCTCAAAGAATTGGCGGAGCGCGGCGTCATCACGGAAAATCAGCTCAAAAGCGTGCGCGCGGATCGGATATCGGCTCTGTTTGAGTCCGAAACCGGCGCGCTGATACGTGACGCGGCCGAAAACGGCGGACTTATGCGCGAATTCAAAATGCTGTTCCCGGTCAAAGCGGCCGAAATATACAAAGAGCTTGAAAACACGCCCGGCGGCGAAGCGGAAATAATCATACAGGGCGTTGCGGACTGCGTGTGCGTAAAAGACGGCGAGGCGGTGCTGATCGACTATAAGACTGACCGCTGCGGCGCGGACCGGGCCGCGGAAAAAGCGGAAAACTACAGAATTCAGATAGACTGCTACACAAAAGGGATCGAGGAGATCCTGGGCGTTAAGGTAAAGAAAAGGATCGTTTACTTCTTAACTCCCGGCACAGCGGTCAGCATATAAGGAGGCGCGTATCGACATGAGAGGACTTATCCTATCAATAACCGCGGGACAGGGGCATAACCAGACCGCCAAGGTCATCAATGAGGAATTTAAAAAACGCGGCATCGACACCGAATATCTCGATGTTTACAAATACATCAACCCGCTGCTCTCGGATTCCATAAACCGAATTTATCTGATGTCCACGAAAAATATTCCGAAGGTCTACGGCGGCATGTACCGTCTGGCGGAAAAAAGAAATATTCAGCCCAAGGTGGGCGTGCGCGGCATGACAAAGCTGACAAACTCGGTGCTGTCACGCAGCCTTATAAAGCTGATATCCGAAAAGAAACCCGACTTTATAATCTGCACCCACATATTCGCCGCTCTGCTTGTGACGTACATCTCGTCGATCGAGCTGCTCAAGGCAAAAACCATCGGCATTGTGACCGATTTTACCGTGCACCCTTATTGGGAGGACTCATATCTTGACTACTATATCCTGCCCGACAAGCGGCTGACGATCCAGGGAATGAAAAAAGGCTTTCCCGAAAATCGGCTCCTGCCGCTGGGCATACCGATCAACCCGAAATTCGCAGTAAAACGCGGCAAGGACGAGGCAAAGCGCGAGCTTGGTATAAAACCTGAGCGCAATGTGCTGGTTATGAGCGGAAGCATGGGCTTCGGCGACATAATAAGCGAGATCATACAGCTCGACAAGCTGAATATCAACTTCGGAATAGTGACGATCTGCGGCAGGAACAAAAAACTCAAGGCGCGCATCGACGGGCTCAAAACCAAAAAGAAAATATACAACCACGGCTTCACCGACAAAGTTGATCTGTTTATGGACGCCTGCGACTGCATAATCACAAAACCCGGCGGTTTGACAACAAGCGAGGCTCTGGCAAAAGAAATACCCATGCTGATGAACAATCCCATCCCCGGACAAGAGGATCGGAACGTGGAATTTCTGCTGAACGCCGGCGCGGCCATGAAGATCAGCCGCACCAACCCGCTTGACGAGGCGGTCTATCAGATGTTCATAAACGACGAGCACCGCCGGCTGATGCAGGAAAACATGCGGCTGCTGGCAAAGCCCAACGCCGCCCGCGACCTGGTCGATTTTGTGATAAAAGAAATAAAATAAGCGCCCTACGGCGCAAATCCGCGGGCGGCAGATTGCCGCCCCTACAGGTTCGGTGGAATTCGTACGGAATGTGTCGATCCGATATGTGATTTGCAAATCCGTAGGGGCGGATATTATCCGCCCGTCTGCCTCTCCCCAAGGGGCGAGCCGGGACGTCGAGGGCGCCGTCCCCTACGAAATTTAGGGCGGAATACCCACGGACGCGGGGAAAACGCAGCCGATACGATAAAACTATCTCCGCGGAAACTTGTCAAGATTAGTGGACAGATAAAATAGTGAAAAATTCATTCGGTGCATGATAATTTATGCCTGAATGTAG
>CANPWW010000026.1 GCA_947585115.1 uncultured Monoglobus sp. | reverse complement strand
CCTGAATCTACTCCGGAGGCAACACCCGAAGTATCACCCGAGGCAACTCCTGAAGAAACGCCTGAATCTACTCCGGAGGCAACACCCGAAGCATCGCCTGAGGCAACTCCCGAGATAACTCCGGATGTGACACCGGAGGCAACTCCCGAGGTAACTCCCAATGTGACACCTGCGGCATCTCCCGAGGTAACACCCGAAACGACGCCCGAGGCAAGTCCTTCGGCCACACCCGAAGAGTCCCCCGGAATATTGCCTATACCAACACACAGGCCAAGCAGCGGAGGCACATGGAACGGTGGAAACTCAAACTTTGGAACAGGCGAAAACACTGCCACAGCTACACCTAATCCGACAGCGACAGCTATACCCGACGCAACAGCGGAACCCGGCACAGTCGTTACGTCAAATCCGACGAATCCGCTTTCGTTCGCTGACGTGAACACGACTGACTGGTTCTATGACGATGTATACTATGCTTTTGAAAACGGACTGATGAACGGTTTGAGCGAAACCGAGTTTGCGCCGTATATGGATATCAACAGAGGAATGTTTGTAACCATTCTGTATAGAATGGAAGGCTCGCCGCATGATGGCGAAAGCAAATTTGCTGACGTAACGCCTGATGCGTACTATCATGACGCGGTCGCATGGGCAAGTTCGCACGGCATAGTTCTGGGATATTCTGATACACAATACAGTCCGGAAGAAAATATACTGCGTGAGCAGATGGCTGTAATACTATATAGATACGCTGTTTATAAAGGAATGAATAGTTCCGCGGTCAATAACCTAAAT
This sequence comes from uncultured Monoglobus sp., assembly GCA_947585115.1. GTDB lineage: Bacteria > Bacillota > Clostridia > Monoglobales > Monoglobaceae > Monoglobus. The sequence goes on along the minus strand of CANPWW010000026.1, from coordinate 26,472 downwards.
ATTCAGAACTTTACGGATGCGGATAAAATAAGCGAATATGCCATACCCGCAACACAATGGGCATGCGGAACCGGTATTATGAACGGAAATACTGACGGAACATTAAATCCATCTGGTAATACTATACGTGCCGAGGCAGCAGCAGTGTTCGGAAGATTTTACAAAACATTCAACTAAATCAAAAACATGTCCTCATCCAAGTTAGTATAGGACAAGAAAAAAGAACCAAGGCCATTTTAGGCTTTGGTTCTTTTTTCGCCGATATATATGAGTGCAAATTTAAACTCTATAAATATCTTTTTATGATAAGAGATTGAAAACTGAAACCGGTTTGGTAATAAATAAGTTGACAAATTAAATATTATCTGATATAATACCAAAGTCTTGCGGGCGTGGCGGAACTGGCAGACGCGCCAGACTTAGGATCTGGTGGTTTTCCCGTGCAGGTTCAAGTCCTGTCGCCCGCACCAGCGCCGAAAAAGGCGGTTTTTTACGAAGACCTTGCTTTGCAAGGCCTTCTTTTTTGACCGTCTTTTTCGGCGCTTATCCCACGAAGTCCTGCGGGGACTCCGCGGGAGAACTAATATTTTTGGCCGCTTTTTTCGGCGCTATTTCCATAAAACGCACTCCGTCGGCGTTTTATGGGAGCCCAGAATGTTCTTACAGAATTTATGCCTGTGAGAACTTTTTTTCTTACCGTTTGTATGAATAAAAATGTCGCATTGCAAGCGACCAAATATTTTTATGATTTTATATAATATAAATACAATATTTTAAGAAAGGGGAATACATAATGAAAAAAGGTCTTACGGAGATAGTATTTATTATTGACAGGAGCGGATCTATGAGCGGGCTTGAAGCCGACACTATCGGCGGATACAATTCAATGCTCAACAAGCAGAAAAAGCTGGACGGCGAGGCGCTTGTTTCCACGGTTTTCTTTAATCATACATCATTGGTAATTCATGACCGTGTTCCGATCGATAAGGTAAAAGAAATAACCGAGGATGACTACTTTGTTTGCGGATGCACAGCGCTTCTTGACGCGGTAGGTCAAGCGATTCACCATATCGGCAATATCCACAAATACGCGAGAGAGGAAGATGTGCCCGAAAAAACGCTGTTTATTATCACAACCGACGGCATGGAAAACGCAAGCCATAATTTCGGCTACTCCGCGGTCAAAACAATGATCGAAAAAAAGAAAAAAGATTTTGGTTGGGAATTCTTGTTCCTTGGCGCTAATATAGACGCCGCAAAAGTCGGAGCAAAAATGGGAATTTCCTCTGACTTCACCGTAGATTACGACAATACATCGGAGGGAACACAGCTCAATTATAAGGTTTTGGACGAAGCTATATGCTATGCTCGAAGCTGCGGGGCACCACTTAAAAAAAGCTGGAAAGACAAAATTGTTGAAAGCCGCAAAAAATAATTATTTACACAAAGACGGCCCGAATAACTTCGGGCCGTCTTTGTGTAACTACGCGTTAAAAGACATTATGTAATCATCCATAACATAACCGCCGCCAATATCTGTAACAGCAGTGGAAGAGACAATGAAACCAAACTTTTTATAAGCGGCAATCGCTTTATCGTTGTGCTTGTTAACGGTCAGATAGAACTCGTTATAATTATCCGAAAAATCGGATTTAACACGCTTAAAAAGTTCTGTCGCAATCCCTTGCCTCTGATATTCGGGCAAAACATAAATTTTGCTTACAAAAAGCTTATTTTCTTCGGGCTTGACCCCGCAGAATCCCACGCATGAATCACCCGCGAAATACAAATAATATACATATCCGTTATTTTTTATATCGTTTTTTATAACATCAAAACTCTGATATTTTTTCAGCATATACTCTACCTGTCCGTCGGGGAGCAGCGCGTCATATGCGTCATGCCATGTTATTCGCGCGCAGTTTTCTATTTCTTTTATATCACTGTCTGTTGAAGCGGTTTTGATTTTTCCGTTCATAAATATCTCCTCACATTTCTATTCTTGAATTTAAGGCTCTGCCCAGAGTGATCTCGTCGGCAAATTCCAGTTCGCCGCCAACGGGCACACCGTGGGCAATTTTTGTTATTTTAACGCCGAACGGCTTAAGCAGCTTTGAAATATACATCGCTGTGGCCTCGCCCTCAAGGTTCGGGTTTGTCGCCATTATAACCTCCGAAACACCGCCCTTTGAAACGCGCTCCACAAGTTCTTTGATCCTTATATCATCGGGAGTCACATTGTCCATAGGTGAAATTGCGCCGTGCAGGACATGATATACGCCCTTAAACTCGTTGGTACGCTCCATCTGCATAACGTCGCCGGGGCTCTCCATAACGCAAATAACGCTGTGGTCGCGGGCGGAAGAAGCGCATATATTGCACAGCTCGGAAGCCGCAAGGTTCTGACATACTTTGCAATATCTGATCTCGTTCTTTGCGTTAATAATAGCGCCGGCCAATTTTTCCGACTTTTCTTTCGGCAGATTCACAACGTAAAACGCGAGCCTGCGCGCGGTTTTTATGCCTATTCCCGGCAGTTTATTAAATTCCTCGATCAAATCCCGCAGCGGCGCGGCATACTGTTCCATAAACTCATCTCCTTTTTGCTAAAAACACGAAATTCAATATATTCTCAGTTTTTCTTTAAGGCCCGAAAACCTGTTTCGCACATTATTGTTATTGATATAAAAATTCATAACATCCTCAAGACCAACCAGCACGACCAAAGATTTGGCGCGTGTCACAGCGGTGTAAAGCAAATTCCTTGTCATGAGCAGACGGTGCGCGGGGAACATCGGCATTACAACAACGTCAAACTCGCTGCCCTGGCTCTTGTGTACCGTTATGGCGTAAGCCAGCTCGATTTCATCCAAAACCGTAAAATCATAATCCACAAGCTTGTCGTCGTCAAATAAAACCTCGATCTTATTGCCGACTCTGTCAATTTTTGTGATAAATCCGCAATCGCCGTTAAACACGCCGGCGCCCTTTTCATCACCGCGGCGCCATTGTATCTGATAGTTGTTTTTGGTCTGCATAACCTTGTCGCCCACGCGGAACACGCACCTGCGGGTTATATGTTCGGTTTTATCAGGCGACGGAGGGTTCAGGCAACTCTGTAATATGTTATTCAGATGTCCAACGCCGATAGATGTTTTTCTTGTGGGAGTCAGAACCTGGATCTGGCTCATGCTGTCAAAACCGTAATAATCCGGAAGACGCCTCAAACACAAATCGGCTATGGTATTCGGCAGCTGCTCCGGATCTTCCCTATGTACAAAGAAAAAATCGCTTTCGGCGTCATTCAGCAGCGGCTCCTGTCCGCGGTTTATCCTGTGAGCGTTTACCACGATCATGCTCTCTTTCGCCTGTCTGAAAATCTCATTCAGCTTAATACATTCAACGGTTCCACTGTCAATTATGTCTTTAAGCACATTTCCGGCTCCGACCGACGGCAGCTGATCGCTGTCACCGACCATGATAAGGCGTGTTCCCCGGGCAACAGCATCAAGCAGACTGTTCATAAGTATTATGTCGACCATCGACATCTCATCAATAATAAGAACGTCACAATCGAGCGGATTATCCGCGTTTCTGGCGAACACGCCGTCCGACACATCGTCGCCAACTCTGATCTCAAGAAGTCGATGTATGGTTTTTGCCTCAAAACTGCAAACCTCACTCATTCGTTTTGCCGCGCGCCCGGTGGGAGCGGCAAGCATTACGCTTGAGCCGTCTTTTTTCATGGTTTTTATAATAGTGTTAATAATTGTTGTTTTTCCTGTTCCGGGGCCTCCGGTTATAACCAGAGCGGCATTTTGAAATGCGCGAAAAACCGCGTCTCTTTGGTTATCCGCAAGTTTGATCTCATCCTCATTCTCCGCCTCATCGATCAATTTATCAATGTAATCCGCGTCAACATCGAAATATATTCCCGACATTTCTTTAAGCTTATCGGCAACATTACACTCGGCATCGTAGTATGATTTAAGATAAACAGCATCAAAATCACCGTGATTTTCGGATATCAGTTCGCCGTCGGAAATAAGCTGAGATATACCGCGCTCAACATGACCCTGCTCTACATCAAGAAGAGCACAGGAGGAAGCAGTTAGCATCGCCCGCGGAGCAAACGTGTGTCCGCTGAAAAAAGAAATATTTTTGAGAGCGGTCTTTATGCCGGATTTTACTCTAAGCTCAGACTCGGGTGAAAAACCGAGACTGACCGCTATCTCATCGGACTTTTCAAAGGTGATCCCGTCGATAAATTCAGAAAGAACATACGGATTCGCCTCAACGATCTGAACGGTTCCGGAACCAAAGATATTGTGCGCCTTGACGGCATAGGAAGGGGGAAGATTATATTTCTGAAAATAGATCACGATCTGACGGACCCCAACCTGCTCAACAAAAGTCTCATATATCTTATGAACCTTTGATGGCGTAAGACCTCTTATTTCAAGAAGCCGTTTATGGTCGTTCTCAATAATATCAAGGGCATCAGTGCCGAACGCCACAACAATCCGCCTCGCGGTCGTCTTGCCCACATACGGTAAGATGCCGGAGGAAAGATATTTTTCGATTTCTTCTTCGGTCGTCGGCATGATCCGTTCTATATACTCAACCTTGAACTGATCCCCGTATTCATCATGGGTCACCCATGAGCCGGAGGCGATTATATTTTCACCCTCGGCAATGCTCGGCATAGAACCTGTCATGGTTATAAGTTCACCCATGCAGGCAACGTCGCAGACCGCGTAGCCGTTTTCCGGATTATAAAATATAACAGATTCAACCGTGCCCTTGATTTTTATCATTCAAAAGTTCCTCCAAACAATATAATTATATAATAACAAATTCCGAATATCAACAGGAAAAAACCTTATAATTTGATTTGTAACCTATTTTTAACATAAATGCTCTGGAAATTTAACAGGAAAGAGGGTATAATAATTTTATAGATTATTGCACAAAATAAAAATTTTGTGCAATGTTGAAGAAGGAGCAAACGCAATGGACAATATCAGACACGCGCCCGAGCCGATGCGGTCTTTTCTGATCTATCTTGAGAGTATTCAGGGAAAGTCACGCAAAACCACGCTTGAATATTTTTATGACCTGCGCTGCTTTTACAGGTTTATAAATTATTCATCCGGAAACGTCAAATGCGATTTCAATCAAATAGAAATTGAAAATATCACCATTGACGACATAAAAAAAGTTGACATTAATTTTATTTACGAATACGCCAACTTTCTGAACCACGATCTCGGTAACCGCGCACGCACGCGCGCGCGTAAAATTTCTGCTCTCAAATCATATTTTAAATATCTTCACAGCAAAGTCAAATTAATCGACGAGAACCCTGCCGCAGATCTTGACACAATTAAAATTGAAAAACAACTGCCTAAGTATTTCACACTTGAGGACAGTCTGAGTTTACTCGATGCCGTTGATAAACGAAATTACGAACGAGATTATTGCATATTAACGTTATTCTTAAACTGCGGAATGAGACTGGCGGAATTGGTGAGCATTAATATTACAGATATAAACGGCGACACTCTTGTGGTTATGGGAAAGGGCGGCAAGGAGAGAACGATCTATTTAAACGACGCCTGCATAAGCGCACTTGAGGCCTACATGCCGATACGCAAAAAAATGAGCCCGGAATATAAGGACAGAAACGCGCTGTTTTTATCCGAGAGAAACGCCAGGATCAGCCGCAGGACCGTGCAGCACACCGTTGAAAAATATGTAAAAAAATTAGGACTTGACTCTCACAAGTACACAACCCACAAGCTTCGCCACACGGCGGCCACGCTTATGCACCAATCGGGTGTTGACGTCAGGGTCCTTCAGGAAATACTCGGCCACAAGCAGCTCAGCACAACTGAGATCTACACGCATATCGACAACAAAGAGCTAAGAAACGCGGTCGCCAAAAATCCTCTGAACAAAACTAAAAAATAAGGAGTGAATTATTATGGAATTATTGTATTTTGACTGTCCGATGGGAGCCGCGGGCGATATGCTCATGTCGGCGCTGCTTGATATTCATCCTGATCCGCAGAAATTTATCGACAAAATGAACAGCATAGGTCTTGAAGGCGTAAGCTTTATTCGCGAAAAGACAAAAAGCGGCGGCATCGCGGGAACACATGTAAAAGTAACGGTAAACGGAACAGTCGAAGACTGTGCGCCGCCGCATCATCACAGCCACGGCGCCTCCTCCGCTGCCGCCGAGCATCATCATGAGCATACTCATCACCACGAACATAACCACAGTCACCACGAGCACAGAAGTCTTGCTGATATCGACAAGATTATCAACAAGCTTGACATATCCGACAAAGTAAAAAATGACGCGTCAAGTGTTTACAGGATAATTGCCGAAGCCGAAGGCGCGGTGCACGGCGAAACGGTTGTAGATATACACTTTCACGAGGTCGGAAGACTTGACGCGATTGCCGATATCGTCGGCGTCTGCTCGTTGATTGAAAATATAAAACCCGATAAGATCATTTCATCACCGATATGCGTCGGATTCGGGACCGTTCACGCCGCCCACGGAATTCTTCCGGTTCCGGCGCCCGCTACGGCGCTGATCCTAAAAGCTGTTCCGATATACAGCGGCACGGTTCAGGGCGAGCTTTGCACTCCGACAGGCGCGGCGCTGCTAAAATATTTCGCTGATGATTTTGAGCAATTGCCTCAGATCTCGATTCAAAAAACCGGATACGGAATCGGAACAAAACAGTTCGCCGAAGCGCCAAACTGCGTGCGCGCAGTCATTGGTGAAAGCGGTTCGAATACTCAAAATATTTCCGAGCTTTGCTGCAATCTTGATGATATGACACCCGAGGATATAGGCTATGCCTCTCAAAAGTTTTTTGAAGCCGGAGCGCTTGATGTTTTCACCGTGCCTATAGGCATGAAAAAGAACCGTCCCGGCATACTGCTGTCGTGCATTTGCAAACCTTCGGACCGCCCAAAAATGCTTGAGCTTATTTTCAAGCACACCTCAACGATCGGGATCAGAGAATATAAATGTGAGCGGTACGTCCTTGACAGACGAGAAGAAATAATAAACACAGAGCATGGTGATATAACTCAAAAAATTTCCGCCGGTTACGGCGTTTCAAAAACCAAACCCGAGTACGATGATGTTGTTAAAATAGCTGATAAGCTGAATATTTCAATTTCTGAGGCTAGAAAACTCATTTAGTTTTTAAGGCAGGCGGGAAAATTCCGCCTGCCTCTTGTATTTAATTTTCAAGTTTTTTCCAATCCCTGTCCTCACGCAAAGATATCCATGTCTCATAACCGCCCTTGTCCTCGCTGTAATGCGAATTGGTTGCCTCCTGAACATCTGCGTAATACCATACGCTCGGTTCGCTGTTATCAGGCCATGATGTCATACCGGCAAGCAAATGAGCCGCATCGGGTTTTCTTTCGAGGACTCTGTTTACAAGGGCCATAGCCTCAGCTCGGGTTATATTTTGATCCGGCCTGAACGTGCCGTCTTCATAACCGTTTATCCACCCTCGTTCCGCGGCACGATTAATGTACAAGCTCGCCCAATGACCCGATGTATCTCTAAACTTATCTCCGTAGCTGTATGTGATCGGATCAAAATATGCGACGATCGTGGCAAACTCGGCACGAGTTATAGGATTATCACCTCTGAAAGTTCCGTCTTCATATCCGTGAATAACATCGGCATTCGTCATTGTCGAAACCGCCGTATTGAACCAATCTTCAACGGTTACATCGCTAAACGGATTTTCAGCTATTCTAAATTTTTCCCTCGACTCGTCAGACAACATTCTAAAGAATATCGTCGCTATCTCGGCGCGTGTTATGGTATTATCGGGCTGAACAGTGCCGTCCTCATATCCGACTATGTAGGCAAAATGATCGGAATAGTTAAGCGATGGAACAGAACTCGGGTCGCGTGTAAGCGCCGGAGTGCTTGTTGATGAAGGTGAATTATTCGGGTCATAAGATTCATCATATTTATTGACGATCTTATATCCATTGAATGACTGCACATATCTCGGAACATAGTGAGTTACTTCGACTTCCTCGACCGTATAAGTTGTGCCCGTTCTGAGACTTGTGAATGTATACTGCCAGTTATTGGAAGCGGACAATGTGCACTCGTCAATTATATTCTTATCTTGTTTAAGTCTTACCGTAACCGACGCCGGTCTTTCGCCGCGGCTGTTATTGTCATCCTCCCACTCCTTTTGTATGCGAACCGAGGTGTTTCCGCCGGTGCCGAAACTTCCGCCTCCGCCTCCTAATCCGCCTCCACTGCCGGAAGGTTTTTTGGTCGGTGTCGGTGTTCCGGTTGACTGAGGTGAATTTGTCGGGTTTGGTGAATTTGTCGGTATTGTTGTAGGATGAGCAGTCGGCGTTTCTGTTTCCTGCGGCGCATTGGTTGGGGTCGGCGGATTTGTCGGCATGCTTGGCTCATTTGTCGGGATGATCGTTGGCGGGGCAGTCGGCGGATTCGTCGGCTTTATCGTAGGCGCCGATGTCGGCGCTTTGGTCGGTACCGGAGTAGGTGTCTCCGCGCCCGGCGGTCGCGGTTGATCCGTAGGTTGTGAAGGCTCGACCGTTGGCGGTATGATGGTTCCCGGAGTTTCCGTAGGCTTTTCTCCCGGCTCCACGGAAGGCAATGTTCCGGGCGGATCGGTCGGAGGAACAGGGCCGTTATTTTCCCAAACCGCGATAAATATAATTCCTTCCTCGGGCATTACAAAGCTGCTTTCAGCCGTGCCGTGCTTATAAACAGGCGCGTCAGTTCCGCGCTTAACCCAGCCCATAAATATGTAACCATCGCGGTCGGGTTCCTGTTCGGGAATACTGTAAACTTCACCAACCACGCCTTCAATACTGCCGGGCATATTTTTGACCGTATCGGCAGCGCTGTCATCAACGCCGTCGTCAAAAACTGCGCGGCTTAACGGCGCGGCTGAACTATCCGACGAGGTTCGCGGCATGTCTGTAAACGCTTCAACCCCGACGGTGTCTATCGCACCCGAGAGCATCGCGGCGCATATCAGCGCGATAATTATTTTCAAACAATGTTTGCTTAATCTCTTGCTCATAACACATCTCCCTTATGCATATAGTCTTTATATTAACAATATCAAAAATCCCTCGCACAGAATTAATAACAAAATTAAACATGTACGTTTATAATATTATGACATAAAAACAATGTTTTTTCAAGTGTAATTTTAAAAAATTTACAAATTTAATTTTAAATATAAAAGTAAAACAACAAACAAAAAACCGCCAATGGCGGTTTTAGAATATTGGCGGACGGGGTGGGATTCGAACCCACGTGCCGTTTCCGACAAACTGATTTCGAGTCAGCCCCGTTATGACCACTTCGATACCCGTCCGTACTGCAACTATACTATAATACCATAAATTTTTTATAATTGCAAGAGTTTTTTCAAAAAATTTTTAAAAATTTTTACCGAAAATAAAAACAATTTTCCGAAACCCATAGGGGCGGAATTATCCGCCCGCATTAAATTGCGGGACGGGCCGGCATTTGCCGACCCGTCCTGTGATTTTATTCATAATTATTTGAGCGCATCGCCTATTGTATTCACAAGCTCGGAATATTCCGCCGCGCTCAGATAAACCCTGTCGGGATTCATCGCAAAGGTTCCTCCCCACTCGAACTCGTCGGCATATTTTGGAACCAGATGCACGTGCAGATGGTGCCCCGTGTCGCCGTACGCGCCGTAGTTGACCTTTTGAGGCTTAAATATTTCCTGCAGCGCTTTCGAGATCTTCGCAATATCCTCAATATAAGCGGCTCTCTCCTCGCTTGTCAGCTCTGTCATATCGCCGACATGCTTTTTGTGAGCGGCGATAACCCTGCCTTTGTGGCTCTGCTCCTTGAACAGATAAACCTTGCAGGTGTCAAGCTCGCAGATTTTTATTCCGAACTTCGCGACAAGCTCGCCCTCAACGCAGTAAGCGCAATTTTTATCGATCATTTCATATCCTCCTTAAAAGCCGAAAGACTTATTTCTGAGCCTCCATCTCCTGGGTTGAGTCAATATCATCCGCCTTCTTGTCCATTTCTTTGGAAATGGCGGCGCCGACCTCGCGTGCCTCAGCCTCTTTGGCGATGTTATCTTTCACAACGTCGTTAAACTTGGTGTCCGCTTTAACCTGCTCAGACTTGACCTTGTTCTCCTTTTGACCCGCGGGCTGGCTCTGATCCTTTTTCTGAGCCGCCTTTTTGGCCTTGAGAGCCTCGATCTGCTCGGGTGTCAGCTTGGGCTTAGCCTGCTTGGGCTCGGGACGAACCAGACCCTCGGGAGTAACCTTATTGATCGCCTTCTGCGGGCATTTCTGAGCGCAGAGGCCGCAGTTCACGCACTTGGCGGGGTCGATAACGGCCAAGTTGTCGCTGATCGAGATAGCGCCCTTGGGACATGTTTTGGCGCAGATTCCGCAGCCGATACAGCCCACCTGACAGTCGTGTCTCGTGATCTTGCCCTTTTCAACACTCTTGCAGTTGATAGTGTACTTGCTTCTGAGAGGCAGGATCTTGATTACCTTCTTGGGACATTCCTCGGCGCACGCGCCGCAGGCAACGCACTTGTCGATATTTACATACGCGACGCCGTTCTGAATACTGATGGCGTCAAACTTACAAACCTTAACGCAGGAGCCGAAGCCCAGACAGCCGTAGGCGCACATCTTCTCGCCGCCGCCCAGCTTGTGAGCGCTGTAGCAGTCACGGGGACCGTCGAAATAATACTTCTGGACCGCTCTGTCGGGACTGCCGTTGCACAGAACTCTGGCAACCATTTTCTCTTTTTTCTCGGCCGTAACGCCCATGATCTCCGCGATCTTCTCTGCGACCGCCTCGCCGCCCACCGGGCAGGCGTTGGTCTTGACGCCGCCTTTGCAAAGCGCCGCCGCGTATGCCGAGCAGCCCGCGAATCCGCAGCCGCCGCAGTTGGCGCCGGGCAGGACTTCCATGATCTTGGGAATACGCTCGTCTTCCTTAACGGCGAACACTTTTGAGGCAACGCCCAGAAGCACGCCGAATATCAAACCCATGCCTCCGATTATAAGGATGGGAACAACTATACTGTTAAACATCTACTTCCCCTCCTTCTAAAAACTGAGACCCGAGAAACCGAGAAATGCTATCGAAAGGAGCGCCGCGGTAACGAGCGTTATCGGCATACCCTTCAGGAACTCGGGAACATCGGAGCTTTCAAGCCTCTCTCTTACGCCCGCGAACAGCACTATCGCGACAGTGAATCCGATACCGGCAGAAACGCCGTATACCAGAGACTTTACAAAGCTCATCTCAACGCCTGTGAATTTTGTGATGTTCTGGATAGCAACACCGAGCACCGCGCAGTTTGTGGTGATCAGCGGCAGATAAACGCCGAGCGCGCTGTAGAGCGACGGGATCGACTTTTTGAGGAACATCTCAACGAACTGAACCAGCACCGCGATAACCAGAATAAACGCGATAGTCTGCAAATATTCCAGATGGAACGGCACCAGCAGATAATACTGAACACACCATGTGATGATCGACGCGCACGCCATAACGAAGATTACGGCGAAGCCCATGCCGACAGATGTGTCAACCTTTTTCGATACGCCCAAGAAGGGGCATATACCGAGGAACTGCACCAGCACGAAGTTGTTGATAAGTATCGCGCCGATAGCTATAACCAATAATTCCGCTACCATTTATATGCCCTCCTTTTCCGTGTCAGTGTCTTTTTTCTTGTTCTTTATCTTCGCGCCGATAACGTTAATGATCGCCAGCAGAACGCCCAATGTCAGGAACGCTCCGGGAGGCAGGATCATTATCGAAACGGGCTGGAAGCTCTCGCCGAACAGGGGAATACCCGCGAATGTTCCGGCGCCGAGGATCTCTCTTACAGCCGCGATGAGAACCAGCGCGCATGTGAATCCGAGACCCATGCCCAAACCGTCGAACGCGGATTTGCCTACCGAGTTCTTGCTGGCGAACGCCTCGGCTCTGCCGAGGATTATGCAGTTAACAACTATAAGCGGTATGTATATTCCCAGACTGCTGGAAAGAGCCGGAACATACGCGTTGAGCAGCATCTGAACGATCGTTACAAAGCCCGCAATAATTACGATAAATGACGCGATTCTGATCTTGTCGGGTATAAACTTTCTCAAAAGCGAGATAACTATGTTGGAGCAAACCAGAACGGCGGTGGTCGAAAGACCCATTCCTATACCGTTCACAACTCCGGTCGTAACCGCCAATGTGGGGCACATGCCGAGGAACAGGACCAGAGTCGGGTTCTCGGTGATAATACCGTTTAGAAACGTTGATAAATAACCTTTTTTGTTATCCATTACTCGGCACCTCCTTCATCAATTGCTTCGGCTTCTACCGCTTCAGCCTCTTCCGCGGAAACCTCAGCTTCCGCGGCTTCGTCGACAACTGCTTCGCCGTCAGCCGAAACCTCAGCATCGGGCTCCGCGCTCGCTTGAAGCGGATCTTCCGCTGCGGGAGCGCCGCCCGCGTTATCCGAGATAACAATCATAGCCGCCGAGACCGAATTGTTAACGGCCTTTGTTACAGCCTTTGAAGTGATGGTCGCGCCGGATATTGCGTCAATCTTGTTTGTGTTGCTTCCCGCGCTTCCGTTTTTGCTTACTACAATATTTTCGGTAAGACCCGCGTACTGGTTGATCCAGTCGGTCTGGCACTTCGCGCCGAGGCCCGGGGTCTCGCCCATCTCGGTAACCTTAACTTTTGTGATTTTTCCCTCAAGGTCAACGCCGGTCATAACAACAACATCACCGCCGTAGCCTTCCGAGCAAACAGCCTCGGCAACATATCCGACGGGTGAGCCCGCGCTGTCCATGCCGCAGTACACGCCGTTTACCGTCACGCCCGTCTCGGGCTCGGGAAGCTTTGTTCCGTCAAGCTCGAAATTGTCGGCTCCCGGAAGCATTTCCTTCAGATTTGCCTGGAACGTGGCCTCGTTGTTTTTGGCGATGATCGGCTCGGTAACCATATTGATGCCGCCGAGCAAAGCCGCCACTATCGCTGTGATAAGCAATAATTTAATCGTAAGTGTAAGTATCTCTTTCATTACGCTTTTGCCTCCTTTCTCTTCTTAGAGGCGCCGTAGCGCTTCGGAGCGGTAACTCTGTCAATAAGCGGAGTTACTATATTCATGAGCAGGATCGAGTACGAGCATCCCTCGGGATAACCGCCCCAAACTCTGATAAGCACTGTTATAACGCCGCATCCGATACCGAATATGATCTGTCCGACAGGGGTGTACGGCGATGTGGTGTAGTCGGTCGCCATAAAGAACGCGCCGAGCATAACGCCGCCCGCCAGTATCTGATAGAGCGCGTCGCCGGTGAACAATCCGTCATGACCCGCGAACATCCATGTTCCCAGAGCAACGGTTACAAGATACGCGAGAGGTATTCTCAGTCTGATGACCTTTCTCGCCAGCAGATAGATTCCGCCGATGAGTATCGCCAAAGCCGAAGTCTCACCTATGCAGCCGCCGACATTTCCGATAAACAGATTCAGGTATGACGGAAGTTCCGTAACCGTGCCCTCCGTGCCCGCGTACGCCGCAAGAGGCGTCGCGGAAGTCACAACATCGGCGGTGTTCCAAAGCGGAACCGCGGTGTGAGGCGCAACCCATGTTGTCATAGCGAGCGCCCACGAGGCAAGCAGGAAAGCTCTGGCCGCCAGAGCGGGGTTCATGAAGTTGTGGCCGATACCGCCGAAGAACTGCTTCACAATAACGATAGCGAAGAACGCGCCAATGACAACCATCCAGAGCGGCAGCGTGACCGGCACATTGAACGCCAGAAGCATTCCGGTAACTATTGCGCTCAAGTCGCCGATGGTCGTCGGTTTTTTCAAAATCTTATTCCATAACCATTCAAACAGCACACAACTCAACACACTGATAACCGTGATAACCGCGGCTCTGTATCCGAAAACGAGAATTCCGGCAACAAACGCGGGAATCAGGGCGATAATAACATCAAGCATGGTGCGTCTTACCGAACTATTCCCCAATACGTGCGGGGAGTGCGAAACAACCAATAAATTATCCACTATTATCCCTCCCTTAGTTATTCTTGCTGCGCTGCTGCGCCGCGCGGAGCTTATCTTTTGCAACCTTTATCTGCTGTACCTGCCGTCTTCTGGAAGGACAGCTAAAGGCGCAGCTTCCGCATTCGATGCAGTCAACAATGTTAAGTTTTTCAAGCGTCTTGAAATCATCTATTCTCGCGGCCGCGTCAAGCTTGTTCGGCAGAAGTCTCATCGGGCACGCGAAAACACACTTGCCGCATCTCAGACAAGCGGTTTCCTCATATCCGTATGCCTCATCCTCGCTGAACGCCAAAAGGCCCGACGTTCCCTTGATCGCGGGAACATCCAGATTCGGAAGCGCCATACCCATCATGGGGCCGCCCATGATAACCTTCGCGGGTTCCTCGGTGAAGCCGCCGGTCTGCTCGTAAACGGACTTTAGCGAAGTGCCGATAAGAACCTTGAAGTTGCCGGGATTTTTGGCGCACTTTCCTCCTGTGGTAACGATTCTCGACGTAACCGGAATTCCGCGTGTCACCGCCTGATAGATCGCGCGGCAGGTGTCAACGTTGCACACTATGGCACCTACCTGCCAGGGAAGCTGACCGGGGCCGACCTTGCGTCCCGTGATGGCGTTGATCAGCTGTTTCTCACCGCCCTGGGGGTATTTGGTTTTGAGAGTATGTACGTGAATATTCACATCTTTGTTCTTGGCCGCCATAGCCGTCATTGTCTCGATCGCAAGCTCCTTGTTGTTCTCGATGCCGACATGTCCGTCTTTGAGTCCGAATATGTGCATAACGATCTTGAGACCTCCGATGACCTGCTCGGGAATCTCAAGCATTGTGCGGTAATCGGATGTGAGATAAGGCTCGCACTCGGCCGCGTTGACAATAACATAATCAATGTTTGCCTCGGGCGGCGGCGATAACTTTACGTGCGTCGGGAATGTCGCGCCTCCCAGACCAACGATTCCCGCCTCTTTGATAATCTCGATAATCTCTTTGGGCGAGAGCTTGGTATAGTCGCTGCAGCCCTTTAGGTCGGGACAGACTTTATCCTGCTCGTCATCCTCAATGACAATGGACTGAACCATGAGTCCGTTGGGGTGCATGCGCTTTTCGATCGCCTTTACGCGTCCCGATACGGACGAGTGAATGCAAGCGGACACAAATCCGCCGGCTTCGGCAATCTTCTGGCAGGCATACACGTAGTCTCCAACGTTGACGATCGGCTTAGCGGGAGCGCCGATATGCTGGGTCATGGGGTAGACCATTTCCTTGGAAGGGTAAAGCTCAACAATCGACTTGTCGGCAGTAGGTGCCTTCATGTCGTTGGGATGAACGCCGCCATGGAATGTTTTCAACATTATAACTACCTCCTGTATTTATTATTAATTATTTATCGCTTATGTTAGATGAATGGAATATAAACCACAACATATTCCGTTTTTTTACACAATACTGCACAATAACTATTATAACTTTATTTAAATTGTATGTCAATATAAATAAAATTATTTTATTACAAATTTTTTAATATAATTATTCGATCTCGCTGCCGTTCATCGTGTTGAACGTGAAAGCCGGCAAACCACTGTCGTCGGTCAGATTCGGCATCTCCGGATACGCTCCCCATGCGTACATAACATTTGTCGGATTCACAACATCATCACTGTAAACTATAACCTTGTCGTCCTCAATTTCGGCAGTCGCGGGATAGAACTTGCCCGCGCTGTCAGAGATATAGAACTCGTGCAGCTCGCTTGTATCGGTCATCGAATCCGAGATCTTTTCGTCGCAGACCGAGTCGGCATACACAGACTTATCCATAACTCTGAGCGAACCGGTATGCTCAAACGTAAGCTCGATATAATCATCAAAAATCCGCATGCTCTTATAAACGGGGCCCGAAACAATACGATCTTCGTCACCGTATATATCATGACCTACGCAATCAAGGAATCTGTCGGCGACAATCTTTTTCTGCCACGGATGTATATCGGTTCTCGCGCAGCCGATATCCTGGTCGTATCTGCCGATTATGTCGAGCAGACTGAACATTCCCAGATTATTACGGTTGGCCGCTCTCTGCAGAGCTATGCGCTGACCCTCTCTTATCTCGCTTTCGTCTTTGACGCCGTATCTGGCAAGCTGAACATAATAGAACGGAAGCTCGGAATCGGACCATTTCTCTCGGTAAATGTCGATAAGCCCGGCCATAGCGTCGGCGTATTGACCCGCATTCATATTTGTGCGGTACTGATCCGCCTCGCCCTGGTACCACAAAATTCCCTTGATTTTCTGTTTGGTAAACGGATAGATCCTGTTATTGTACAGACTGCCGTCTGTGCCGACAAACGAGCCTCGGCTCTCACCGCGCGGGAACCATTTGTTTATTTCCGTATCACCTACGGCGACGCTTATAATTCCGACATTCCTGCCGTAACGCTCATGGATCCCCTGCGCGAAATAATATGCGATAGCCGAGAGATAGGCCGCCCTGTCGGTGGTAAGCTCGGACCAGTAATCGTTCCAGTCGTTGAGCGGAACATTGTCGATCTCGGCGCGGGCGCCCATAAGACCGATATTATACAGATTAACCATGCGTATATCGCGGCTCGTGGATTCATTTTTACCCTGAGCGGTCTTGAGATATTCGTCCGCCTCTTTCTCGCCGCAAAGATAAAACTCCATGTTCGACTGTCCCGCGAAAACCCATATATCGCCGAATGTTATATTTTCAAATTCCAGTTCTTCGTCGCCGCAGTAAACCCTCATGGTGTAGTTTCCGCCGTTCGGAAACGCGCCGAAATTTATCTCCCAATCGGATATGTCCCGGGCAATGCCCGACGCGGCATAAAGCTCGCCGGTATCAACGTTTTCGATCTCTGCCTCTACCACTGAGCCGCAGGGCGCTTTTCCGGATATTACAAGATCAGTATCGGCCTGAAACATCATGTTGTCGCTGTATATGTTCGCCATAGACAAAGGCGACGACGCCTCGGTATAATTGTAAGTAAGCGGCGATGTCAGAACGCTGTCCATCGTGGCGGAGTTGTATGCCGTTATCATAATTTTGTCGCCCAGTTCAACATTGAGTTTTTCGAAAGCGACATCATAGTATTCTCCGGGCGCAAAATGACAGTCGCGCATATCAAAACGCTTGATTATATTTTCACGGTTATAAACCAGCATGATAACCCGTGCGTCAAACTCGGCTGCGGCGTCAAAAGCTGTAAGCCTCAGACTTGTGTCATTTATAGTCTCACGGCTCGCGGTGTCGGTATTAACGATACCGTCCTCGCAGATCCACTCGACCTCGCCAAGATGCGCGTCAGGGGAAAACTCAACTTTAAAATATCTGTACATACCGTAGCCGCTGAACAAAACAGTATGCCAATCGGGATTTAAATTTCCGTTGGCGTCGGGATTTATCGTTCCCAGTTCAACGAAAAACTTATTGTCTTTCGAAGCCAAAAATTTTGTGCCGACGCATGAATCCGCCGATTCCTGAGATGACGCGTCGGGAATAAATCTAATATACGAAAGCGCCTTTAACGAGCCCGCGTCAAGCGTCGCCCAGTCCGCGGCGTTTGAGGTGCAGGTCGACGGATCGCCGTCATAAATCATACCTGCTCCTCCAGGGGTATTATAGCTTTCGTCGGAGGATTTTAAATTAGCGGGAGTAATCGCCTCGGGCTTAACCGCGGGAGACTGAGGCGAATAGAGCTTCAGCGACGGCTCGGCCGCAGCGGCCTCGTCGGTTTGCTCAGCCCCATCATCAAACATAGCGGATAAAGCCGATTTAACGGCACCTCCGAACTTATCGGGAAAAAAGTAAAATCCCGATAAAGCCGCACCCGCGATTATAATCACAATGCAGACCGCCGCAATGATTCCTCTTTTTTTCTTTTTATTTGAATCTTTCTTTTCGGGAATACTTTTGTCTCTCATGATTTATCTCCGAATCTTTCATAAATAATCCGTAATAATTATACCAAATAATTTGACTAACTTCAAGTTTGTAACAGTTTTTTAATCTTGCTGCAACATCTTATTATAAACCCAAAATTTTCGCCGCGTTCTTATAATATATATTTTGAAGCTCATCCTCTGACAGATCAGCACTTTCAAGAAATCCCATCGACACGCTCGCCGATTGCCACGGCATATCGGTGCCGAAAAGTATTTTTTCGCTTCCGTGATTTTTTATTATTCTTTTAAACTGTTCGGGATCAATAAAACCTTTGGTATATGAAACGTCAAATTTGATTGGCGTGCCGACAAGATATTTTTCAACATCGTCCCAAAGCCTCCAGCCGCCCATATGCGCCGCTATTATGTACTCGCCGCTGACATGTTCAAGAACGCCTCTTAAACATTCCGGCAGACAGTGTACCGGCTCGGGCATGCCTATGTCACGTCCCGCGTGAAAAAGCGTGTAAAGCTCAAGTTCCTCAGCCTTTTTGAGGATCCTTATGGTTTCGGGCGCTGAAACGTAAACCCTCTGATACTCCGGGTGAAGCTTTATTCCTTTTAAGCCCGACTCTTTTATTTCCTCAAGCACGCTCTCCCAGTCATCCTGCAGCGGATGAAGGCTGCCGAAAGAAAAAATGCCGTCTTTACCGTTTATTTCCCGGGCAAACCTGTTTATCGACGTCGACTGAGTAACCGTGGTCGCGATAGGCATAACCACAGAAATATCAACGCCGTCGCGTTTCATATGCTCTTTAAGGCTGCGGAGAGTGCCGTCTCCGTCCGGCGGATAGCTTCTGCCCTGAATGTCGACAATATTTTGCTCAAGATTAGCCATTGCTCTTTCCGAAATTTTATCCGGAAAAACATGCGTGTGAAAATCTATGATCATTTTAATCCCTCCAATATCTTAATTATTGTGTCCGAAAACCTCGTTGGCGATCTTAACGGTCATGCCCGCGTCTTTGCCGTAGTAATCGGCGCCGACAAACTCAACATATTCCTCGTTCAGAACCGCGCCGCCGACTACGATCTTCGCCTTGCTTCCGGCTTTTTTAAGCGCGGCGACAGTGTCTTTCATACTCTTGACGGTGGTCGTCATAAGCGCGCTGAGCCCAACAAGCTTTATGTCATTATCAAGCGCCGCTTTAACGACCTCCTCTTCCGCCACGTCCTTTCCAAGATCTATCACATCATAACCGTAATTTTCAAGCAGCATTTTTACGATATTCTTTCCAATATCATGAATATCTCCGCGTACCGTGGCAAGAATAATTTTTCCTCTGCCTCCGCCCTCTGACGCCGAGTTTTCCTTCAAAACGCCAAAACCGCTCTTTACCGCCTCGGCCGACTGGATAAGCTGCGGCAGGAAAACTGTCCCGTTTTCGTATCTGTCGCCCACCACGTCAAGTGCGGGTATAAAGTATTCATTGATAATGCTTATAGGGTCATGAGTTTTAAGCAGCTCTACGGTCAAATCATGAGCAAGCCCGCGCCTGCCGTCAATTATCGCCGATTTAAGGTCACCGTCCGAAACGCTTATATCCGACTTTGCGGCGGATACGGCGGAGAGTGAACTCTCTGCTTTATAATCCGCGTAATTATTGATATAATCTACCGCGTCCTTATCTTGGTTGTTAAGCACTTTATAGGCGCGGAAGGCTTTCATGATCTCGGCGCTCATAGGATTCACTATAGCGGAATCGAGCCCCGCTCCGAATCCGGCAGCGAGAAAAACGCTGTTCAAAATAGGTCTGGCCGGAAGCCCGAACGACACATTGCTGACGCCCAGAACCGTCTTGACGCCGAGCTGCTTAACCAGGCGTATCGCCTTGATCGTCTCGATGACAAGGCTCTGCTGAGCCGAGGCGGTCAGAACCAGACAGTCTATTATTATATCTTCTTTTGGGATTCCGAAAGATGCGGCCGCGGCTATTATTTTCTCGGCAATGCGCAGTCTGCCCTCGGCGGTCTCCGGAATACCGTTCTCATCAAGACACAATCCAACAACGACCGCGCCGTATTTGGCGGCGATCGGAAGGATCGCGTCCAAACTCTCGGCTTTGCCGTTCACAGAATTGATTATCGGTTTGCCGTTGTACGCTCTTATCGCTTTCTCTATGGCGGCCGCGTCGCTACTGTCAAGCTGGAGCGGCAAATTCACAGCCGCCTGGATCTCGCGCACGGCTCGCGTTAAAGTCGCCGCCTCATCTATCTCGGGCAGGCCGCAGTTCACATCCAGAACGTCCGCTCCGGCGTCTTTTTGGCTAATCGCTTCGCCTACCAGATATCCGAAATCCTGCGCTCTCAATTTTTCCTTCAGCTTTTTCTTTCCGGTGGGATTTATCCTCTCACCGATCAATGTGACGCCGCCGTCAAATATCACCGTCTTTGTGCCCGAGCAGACCGCCGTCTCACGCGGCGATTCGGGCTTAATATAAGGCACATCGGAAACAGCGGATCTTGTCTTGCTTATATATTCGGGCGTTGTTCCGCAGCATCCGCCCAGGATCGCGGCGCCCTTTTCCGCGATTGTTTTCATATATCCAGAAAACTCGTCCGCGGATATATCATACGCGGTCTCTCCGTTCCTGATGGACGGAAGCCCCGCGTTGGGCTGAACCATAACGGGCACGCGCGAATACGCTATAAGCTTGTCAATAACCGGCATAAGCTGACTAGGGCCCAATGAGCAGTTAACACCCAACGCGTCAACGCGCAGGCCGGACAGAGTAACAGCCGCCGAGACGGGGTCGCAGCCGACAAATGTGCGTCTGTCCTCCTGAAATGTCATGGTCGCAAAAACCGGAAGGCTTGTGTTTTCCCTCGCCGCAAGCACCGCAGCTTTGACCTCAAGCAGATCAGACATGGTCTCAAAAAGCACAAGATCGGCGCCCGCTTTTTCGCCCGCGACAAGCTGCTCCTTAAACAGCTTGTACGCCTCGTCGAACCCGAGCGTTCCCATCGGCTCCATCAACTGACCCAGAGGTCCGATATCCAAGGCGGTGTATTTGGCGCCGCTTTTTTTCGCAAGCGCAACGCCCGATGTGATTATTTCTTGAACAGAGTACCCCGAGCCTTTGAGCTTAAACGCGTTGGCCTGAAAGGTATTCGATGTTATCACGTCGGCGCCCGCGTCGACATATTGCTTATGTATCGAAAGCACCGTTTCGGGATGCTCAATGTTATAGACCTCTGGCAGTCCGCCGGTCTCAAGACCCGCGCGCTGAAGCATAGTGCCCATCGCGCCGTCAAAAATCAATCTTTTGTTTTTTATATATTCAATTACGTCCACAGGTGCTGCCCGCCTTTCTGAATTTGCAAGTGTCTCTCATAGAACATATGTCGCAGCCCGACTTTTTCACGGGCGCGGAATATTTTTTTGTAAAACCTATTATTGCGGTAACCGATTTTCCCGGTATCATCAGCGAACTGTCGGTCAAAGTAAGTCCGATTCTTCTGCCCGCGTCAAGAACATTCAGCATGTCTCTCTGGGTCTCAAGCGGCAGATCGCCGTATCCGGGAGAAAATCTAAAGTTCGTTCCGAATCCTTCTTCCTCCGCTTTCTGCTTGATCTCGCGTTCCGCGAGGTCGCAAACCTTCTCGATAAAATCCGCCGCGCACGCGTCAAGCACAACCGCCCTCAGCATATCGGTATTCTGCGCGACCCTTATCATACTATCGGCCTCTATACCCAAAGTCGCCGCCATAATAGCGCATTTTTTGCAGTCTCTTAAATGCTCGTATATATCGTTGCCGAACAAACTGATATTAGCGCCCGAAAGATCGATGCAGGATTCTCCGTTTCGGAACCCGATCTTTATATCGAATATTTTATAAATATAGCGATAACGAGCGGTTTTGAGAATATCCTCAACGCAGGCGTCGATCGTTTTCATTATATCGCCGCTTACCGTCTGATTTTTGTGACCCAGATAACGCAGGATCTCGCTCTTGTCAAGATCAATACCTCTCATATTATCAAACCGCATTAAACGTACTCGATAAGCCGAGCGGCGATCTCGGGCTTGTTCATCGAGTATATATGTATGCCCGGCGCTCCGTTTTTCGCCAGATCGCTGATTTGAGCGCCCGCGTACTCTATGCCCGCTTTGAGCAGATCATCGGGACTTGACTCGTACTTGTTGAGAAGCTTGATCATCGCCGATGGCAGAGACGCTCCGCAGGTGAATATCATATTCGATATCTGGCTTTTTGACATCATCGGCATTATACCCGGAGTTATCGGAACGGTAATATTATGCTTCGCGGCTTCATCCATAAATCTGTAGAAATACTCGTTGCTGAAAAACAGCTGGCTCACAAAGAGCTCGGCTCCCGCTTCCTGCTTGATTTTAACATATTCCACGCTGTCACTCAGATTTTCGCACTCTATGTGACCCTCGGGATACGCCGCAGCCGCGACACAGAGCCCGCTACTCGACTTAATTTTCTCGATCAGCCTATACGCGTAGTGATATTCAATTTTCGACTCATCGAAACCTTCTTTCGGAATATCGCCGCGCAGAGCGAGCACGTTTTCAATGCCCGCGCTTTCGATCTCGCTGAGCTCCGCCTCGATTGATTCCGAAGTTGACGCGATACAGGTCAGATGCGCCATTGACTCGATCCCGAACTCGTTTTTAATTCTTGAGGCAAGCTCGATGGTTTTGTTTCGGTGACCGCCGCTGCCGCCCGCTCCGCAGGTCACGCTTATATACGCGGGACTGATCTCGCTCAATTTTTTAAGCATTTCTCCAACATTTCTGAAGGCTTCCTCCTTTTTGGGCGGAAAGATCTCAAGAGAAACAACGGGTTTTGATCCTCTGTTTTTAAATATATCCGAAATTTTCAAAAAAACTACCTCCAAATCAGTTTCAAATCAATTTTGTATTATAACATAATTTATCGGTCAATGCAACCAAATTTGTACAAATAAATTATTTTGCTTGACAAGCGGCGGATTTAGATATATATTAAATCAAAGAAATTAATGTATAAGGAGATATAATCATGAGCGATAACACAAACTGCACAAACGACTGCTCGACCTGCGGTGAGAACTGCTCATCGCGCAGAGAGGAGCAAAATTCATTTGAGGCTTTTCTTAACCCGTACAGCTCGGTAAAAAAAGTCATCGGTATTATGAGTGGCAAAGGCGGCGTCGGAAAATCATCGGTGACCGCGATGCTGGCAGCAAACACTCAAAAGCAAGGACTTAAAACCGCGATACTCGACGCCGACATCACGGGACCGTCGATACCCAAAGCGTTCGGCATCACACAAAAGGCGGCGGGCAGCGATTTCGGAATACTGCCCGAACAATCGGAAAGCGGAATTGATATTATGTCAATAAACCTGCTGCTTGAGGATGACCGCGAGCCGGTAGTCTGGCGCGGCCCTGTTATAGCCGGAACCGTTAAACAGTTCTGGACCGAGGTCTTTTGGGAAAACGAGGATATAATGTTCGTTGATATGCCTCCCGGCACAGGCGACGTTCCGCTTACGGTGTTCCAGTCGCTGCCGGTTGACGGAATAATCATTGTGACCTCGCCGCAGGAGCTGGTTTCGATGATAGTTTCAAAGGCTGTCAAAATGGCGGAGCTTATGAACATACCGATCATCGGACTTATTGAAAACATGAGCTACGCCGAATGTCCCGATTGCGGCAAAAAAATCAATATATTCGGCGAGAGCCATATTGACGAGATCGCAAGCACCCACAACCTTAAAGTGCTTGACAAGATACCCATTGATCCCGAGATCGCAAAAGCCTGCGATGACGGAACGATCGAGAAACTTGATATTAATCCCGTTAAAAACACAGTTGAGGAAATCAAAAAAATATAATATACACAAAAGCGGCAGGAATCAAAACCTGCCGCTTTATATTTATGTTTAAAACTTACTCGTCTTCGTCCTCATCATCGTCCGATGAGCGCGAGCCGGACGAGCGATTGCTTGAACCGCTGTTTCTGCTATTGCTCGAGCTTGACGAGCTTGCTCTCGACGACACGCTAACACCGTAATTCACGTCAATGCTTCTGTCCTTGTTCTTGATCGTGGAGTGAACGGAGCTCATCACGTTTCTCCATACCGGTATGCACGGATTCGAGGACATTGATATGGACTGAGGCGTGTCATATCCGTACCATACCGCGGCGACATAATACTGCGAATATCCCACGAACCATCTGTCAAAGTTCTCGGATGTGGTACCGGTCTTTCCGGCTGTGAACGTTCCGTCCGCAAGAGACGCGCCGCGGCCCGTGCCGCTGGTTACAACGCTGCTTAAGTATCTGTTCATGATAGCGGCGGTCTCAGGCTTTATCGCCTGCCACGAAGTGTCGGTGTCTCTGCCCGTTAAAATAGTCTCACCGTCGCTGTTTTTGATTTCGGTAAACGTGTACGGCTTGTTATATATTCCCTGATTCGGAAAAATGCAGTAAGCCGCCGTCAACTCTACATTTGTCATTCCGTGCGTCAGACCGCCGAGCGCCAGCTGCGCGTAACCCAAATCGGTGTATATCTCGCCGTTTATATCCTCCGCCTCAACCAGCGTTGTGACGCCGAGCTGCTGCGTCATGAAATCATACGAGGTCTGAATTCCCATCTCGGACATGATCTCGACAGGGACCGTATTGAGCGACTGCTGGATAGCGTAGTCAAGACCGACCGCCGAGTTTGTGTAGGTATAGCTTGAGTTTCTGGGTATCCAGCCGTCGTATGACTTTCTCCTATCCATTATCGTGGAGCCGGTGTTTATGGTGCCGTAGTCGAGAGCGGGAGCGTAAACCGAAAGCGGTTTGATCGACGATCCGGGCTGTCTGGGGCTCTGGGCCGCGCGGTTGAGCGTGAAGCTGTTTTCCTTTTCGCCTATGCCTCCGGCCATCGCCACAACTCTGCCGTCCTGGGGATCCATTATAACTATCGAGGACTGCGCCTCAGGATCGGGGAAATTGTTGGCGTTATAATAGTAATCCTCGACTATCTTTTGGATCTCGGGGTCGTACGCGCAATAGATCTTCAATCCGCCCGAATATACCATTTTCTGAGCCAAAGTCTCGGAATAGCCCTTATCCTGCAGACGCGATATGGCGTCTCTGACAACCTGATCGACATAATACGATGTTATGATCTCGCTCTTTTTTTCAAGCGCCGTTTCCTTGCTGAACACGAGCGGGAAGTTGACCGCCTCGTCATACTCCTGCTGGGTTATATATCCCAGCGAGAGCATTTTTGCAAGCACCAGTTCCTGGCGCTCCTTGTTGTTGTCGGGATTGACAAACGGATCGTAATAGTTCGGGTTCTGCGTGATCGCCGCTATAGACGCGCACTCGGCGAGATTAAGCTGGCTAACGTCCTTGTCAAAATAGAGATTCGCGGCAGTCTGCACGCCGTGGCAGTTTTCAGACAAGAATATGCAGTTCATATAAAGCTCAAGGATCTGATCCTTCGACATTTTTTTCTCAAGGTCAATTGCCTTGGAAATCTCTCCGATCTTTCTGGCGACGGTCTGCTCCTTATCACCGGTGATATTTTTTATCAGCTGCTGGGTTATCGTACTTCCGCCCAACGAGGCCTGACCGCCTTTTCCGGTCAGCTTGTCAGCAAAATATGTGAGCGTCGCTCTGACGGTACGCATGATATCAACGCCCTTATGCGTCATAAAACGCTCGTCCTCGATAGCGATAAACGCGTTTTGGAGATTTTTTGGCGTGGCGTCAAGATCGACCCACACTCTGTTCTCATCGGATGTCAGCGTCAGGAGCGTTCTTTCCTCTCCGGTGTTCGGGTCAAGATACACAATATCCGAATTCTTGTCCATCGTCAAAGTTTCTATGTCCATGCCGTCGGTATTACCCCACATACCCATAACGGCCGTGATAACAGCGCCGCCGGCTACAGCGCCGCCCACGATCAATGTTATCAAAAATACCAGAATAAATTTGCCTATATACTTTCTCATAATCTGTCCCCTTATTTTACAACAAATTTCTGTTTATACATATTATATACCATAATTATAACATTTCTTCAAGTATAATAAACAATAAATCTGTTAATAATCTATTAAATTAGTGTTACATCAACCGCAAAAGTACAAGATATGGGGGTATATTATGAATAATAAGTTAATCAAAAACACTATTTTGTGTATATCGGTAATTCTGTTTCTCACAGCTGTCGGCTGCACGGCTTACTACGCAGCCGTCAGAATACTGCAGAAAACCGCGATGTCCGAAACAGCCGAGGCCGTTATGGCGGACGCCGCGCCGCAACCCTCGGCCCCGCGATCTTCTCCGTCGCCGAGAGACTATTATATCGCCCGGCTCAAGGGCAGCAATATAGAAATCTCGCTGGTTCACGAAA